>CAWESJ010000153.1:0-11801 GCA_963811015.1 uncultured Alphaproteobacteria bacterium
AAAAAAAGGCCTCGTCCCCGGCAACCTGACCCGTGCGCTCGCCGGCGAGCACGTCGGCACTATCATCACCGCGAGCTAAAGAGACCAACCATGACCGAACTCCCCAACACCATCAAGCACGTCGCTTCGCCGCTCGCGCGCCAGACCCTCCAGGACGAAGAGCTCACCCGCCCCGTCGCCGGCCGACGCCCGGTCCGCATCCTCCCCTGGCTGCAGGTCGTCAAGATCGGCGGCCGCTCCATCATGGATCGCGGCCATGAAGCGATCCTCCCGATCGTGGAAGAGATCCGCAAGCTGCTGCCAGAGCACCGTCTGCTTATCCTGACCGGCCCCGGCATCCGCGCCCGCCACGTCTATGGCGTCGGCCTCGACCTCGGCCTGCCGGTCGGGTCGCTCGCTCCGCTCGCCGCGAGCGAGGCCGGCCAGAACGGCCACATCCTCGCCGCACTGCTCGCGCCGGACGGCGTCTCCTATCTCGAGCACCCGACCATCGCCAGCCAGCTCGCGGTCCATCTCACTGCGGCCCGCGGCGCCGTGGGCAGCGCCTTTCCGCCCTACCACCACCATGAGTTCCCGAACTCGCGCATCCCGATGCACCGGGCTGACACGGGCGCCTTCCTGCTCGCCGACGCGCTCGGCGCGGCCGGCCTGACGATCGTCGAAGACGTGGATGGGGTCTATGACATCGACCCGAATGGCGCTGACGGCGAGAAGGCGCGGCTGATCCGCGAGACGAGCGCCGCCGAGTTCGCCAAGTCCAAGGGCACATCGCCCTTCGACCCCGCGCTCCTTGAGGTCATGGCGACGGCGCGCAACCTGGCGCACGTGCAGATCGTGAACGGGCTCGCGCCGGGCCGGCTGACCGCCGCGCTGCGCGGCGAGCATGTCGGGACGATCATCCACACCGGCGCGCGCCCGGCCTGAGCGCGCGGCGGGCTCCCGGCCGAGGCGCTCGCCAGGGCCGGGATCGCGAGACCCGAAGCGCGCAGGACTCGGGCAGGCTAAAGAGTCCGCGGGCCTGCGCGAGGCGCCAATGGCCGCGTCAGGCCGGCTCCTGAATATGGGCTTCGAAGAACCAGAGGGACTTGTCGAGCGCGCGGGAGAAAGCCGTCAAAATATCGGCCGTGTCGGCGTCGCCAGCTTCATCCGCCGCGGCGATGCCGGCCCTCACCGCATTCGCGGCGGCGCCATAGATCACGATGATTTTGGATTGAGTCAATCCAAAATCATGAACGTGATCGATTCCAAGAGCTTAGAGCGGGATGCGGACGGAAAACCGTGTCCACTTTTCCTCATCCCGCTCTAGCGCGTAATCAGCGCGGCGAGATGGCCGGCGATCTTATGAATGTCGGTCGGATAGGGCTCGAGCGCGGTCTTGGCGGCGACCGCCTGGGTGGTTCCGAGCGCGGTTCCGCCGAGCTGGACGACCCTTTCGGCCATTGTATCGACGTGGATGTCGACTTCCTTGCGGAACAGGTCGAGCATTTCATGCACGGCGATGAACTGGGGACCCTTCAGGTTCCAATGCGCCTGCTTGGTCAGCAAGGCGAGATCGATGGCGTCGGCCACGCGCGCGTTCAAAAGATCAATCGAGACGGATTTGGCGTTTGACGTCGAATCATTCAGCGTCTTGTAATAGCCCATGTTCGCCCCTTTTCTCCAGCTGATCGGCGCGTCGAGCCAATATGTTCGACGCCATGACGGATAATGCCATAAAGCAGGTCGCAGATGACAATGTAATGTTGACTCGACCAGTCGCGCCGCCGCTGCAATCTTGAGCGTTGCAGCGCTCGACCCGACAGTCTCCGGCTCCGATCAACCTTCAGCGGCCGCTTGACAATCCTTGATCTAAAGAAAAGCTCGCCGAGCCGGTCCGGCGAGTTCGGCGCTCGGGCGGAAGCGGCCGGATTTGACTATGACCCGCCGCTCCCCCATCTTCCGCGCCTATCTTCCAGCGCCCCGACGCTCCGGGACGGAGGCCCGACGCGCGTTCGTTATCATTTTGTTCTTTGTGGCCGGACCGCGGAGCATTCCGGCCGGCCGTGCGAATTTGAGGACCGCTGTCAATGAATGTCGTCATTGTCGAGTCGCCGGCCAAGGCCAAGACCATCAATAAATATCTCGGCAAGAATTATGAGGTTTACGCCTCCTACGGCCATGTCCGCGATCTGCCCGCGAAGGACGGTTCGGTCGACCCCGAAGCCGATTTCGCCATGCTGTGGGACGTCGACTCCAAATCGGCCAAGCGCCTGGCCGACATCGCCAAGGCGGTGAAGGACGCCGAGCGCGTCATCCTGGCGACCGACCCGGACCGCGAGGGCGAGGCGATTTCCTGGCATGTCCTCGAGGTCCTGAAGGCGAAGCGCCTCCTCAAGGACAAGCCGGTGGAGCGGGTCGTCTTCAATGCGATCACCAAATCCGCCATTCTCGAAGCCATGAAGAACCCGCGCGAGATCGACGGCGCCCTCGTCGACGCCTATCTCGCCCGCCGCGCCCTCGACTATCTCGTCGGCTTCAATCTCTCCCCGGTTCTCTGGCGCAAATTGCCCGGCGCGCGCTCGGCCGGCCGGGTCCAATCCGTCGCCTTGCGCCTCGTCTGCGACCGCGAGCTTGAAATCGAACAATTCGTCACGCGCGAATATTGGTCGATTTCAGCGCATTTGAAGACCGCGGCCGGCGCGCCTTTCACGGCGCGGCTCGTCGGCGCCGACGGCAAGAAAATCAGTCGCCTGGACATAGGCGCGGGGGCTGAAGCCGAAGCATTCAAGGCCGCCCTCGAGGCGGCCAAATTCTCGGTGGCGGCGATCGAGGCGAAGCCGGCCAAGCGGCATCCCTCGGCGCCTTTCACGACCTCCACCTTGCAGCAGGAGGCCTCGCGCAAGCTCGGCTTCGCGCCGGCGCGGACCATGCAGCTCGCCCAGCGCCTCTATGAAGGCGCCGAGATCGACGGCGAAACCGTCGGCCTCATCACCTACATGCGGACCGACGGGGTCGATCTCGCGCCGGAGGCGATAACAAGCGCGCGCAGCGTGATCGGCAAGGAGTTCGGCGCCGCCTATGTCCCCGGCGCGCCGCGCAAATATACGGTCAAGGCGAAGAACGCGCAGGAAGCCCATGAGGCGATCCGCCCGACCGACCTCGCCCGCCTGCCGGCCAAAGTCGCGCGCGCCGTCGAGCCGGACCTCGCACGCCTCTATGAGCTCATCTGGAAGCGCACCATCGCAAGCCAGATGGAATCCGCCGAGCTCGAACGCACCACGGTCGACATTCTGGCCATGGCCGGCGCGCGCAAGCTCGATCTTCGCGCCACCGGCCAGGTCATTCGCTTCGACGGCTTTCTGAAGCTCTATCAGGAAGGCCATGACGATGACGAAGACGAGGAAAGCGGCCGCTTGCCGGAGATGCGCAAGGACGAAGTCCTGGCCAAGGAGAGAATAGAAGCGAGCCAGCATTTCACCGAGCCGCCGCCGCGCTTCACCGAGGCGACCCTCGTCAAGCGAATGGAGGAGCTCGGGATCGGGCGGCCCTCGACCTACGCCTCGACGCTCGCCGTTCTGCGCGAGCGCGATTACGTGCGGCTCGACAAGAAAAGGCTCTATCCCGAGGACAAGGGCCGGCTCGTCACCGCCTTTCTCGAAAGCTTCTTCACCCGCTATGTCGGCTATGACTTCACTGCGGAACTCGAGGAAAAGCTCGACCGCGTCTCCAATCATGAGATCGACTGGAAGCAGGTCTTGCGCGAATTCTGGGCGGATTTCTCCGGCGCTCTCGCGGGCACCAAGGATTTGCGCACGACCCAGGTGCTCGACAGCCTGAACGAGATTCTCGGGCCGCATATTTTTCCGGCCAAGGCCGACGGCTCCAGTCCCCGCGCCTGCCCCTCCTGCGAGAATGGCCAGCTCTCGCTGAAGCTCGGCAAGTTCGGCGCCTTCATCGGCTGCTCGAACTATCCCGAATGCAAATTCACCCGCACCTTGGCCAATGCCGAAGCCGCCGGCGCGGTCGAGGGCGAAAGGCCCGGCGTGAAAGCCTTGGGCTTTGATCCGGAGACCGGCGACGAGGTCACGCTGCGCGACGGGCGTTTTGGCGCCTATGTCCAGCAGGGCGAAGGCGAAAAGCCGAAACGCGCGTCATTGCCAAAGACGCTCGCGCCGGGCGATTTGAGCCTCGAACAGGCGATCGGGCTTCTTTCGCTGCCACGCGAAATCGCCAAACATCCCGAAACGAAGGAGCCGATCCTCGCCGGGATCGGCCGCTACGGCCCTTATGTCCAGCATGGCAAGACCTATGCGAATATCGGCAAGGACGAGGATATTCTGAGCATAGGCGGCAATCGCGCGATCGACCTCATCGTCGCCAAGGAAAGCGGCCTCACTGGCCGGCGCTTCGGCAATGCGGAAAGCGCCGCCGCCCGCCCGCTCGGCGAGCATCCCTCCGGCGGCGCGGTCGCGATCAAGGCCGGACGGTTCGGCCCCTATGTCAATCATGGCAAGACCAACGCGACCTTGCCGCGCGACGCCGATCCCACCACATTCACGCTTGAAGAGGCGCTGGCCCTGCTCGCCGCGAAAGCGGCCGGGGGCGACCGCCCGGTTCAGGGCCGCCTTCTCGGCGAACATCCGGCCGGCGGCGCGATCACCGTGCGCGAAGGGCGTTTCGGCGCCTATGTCAATCACGGAAAGACCAATGCGACCTTGAAGAACGGCGCCTCGCCGGAAACGCTCACCCTCGAGGAGGCCGTTCGTCTGATCGAGGACAAGGAAGCCGCCGGGCCGAGCGCCGCGAAAAAGAAATCACCAGCGGGCAAGAAAATTGCGCCCAATGAAACTGTGGCCGAGAAGACGGCCGCCAAGCCGGCCGCGGGCGGCGCGAAAGGCAAGCCCCGGTCAAGATCGCAAAGCCCCGTCGCCAAGCCGACGGCGGCGAAATCGAAAAAGGCCAAGCAAGCGTGAAAAAAGCCGCCGGCACGAGAAGGTCCCGCCCAGCCGCCGGCGACTCCGCCCCGGCTGCGGATCAAGCTCAAGCCCGGCCGCTTCCCTCGCCTGCGGGATTCTGGCCTTCATCGCCCGCGAGCGCGACGCCCTGGGCGATCAGGCCCCCGCCAAGATCGGCAAGCGCGAGATCGCCCGCGCCTTCGCGATCAAAGGCGCCGACCGCATCGCCCTCAAGCGGATCTTGAAGGATATGGAGTCCGAGGGCGCGATCGAGCGCCGCCGCAAGACCTGGCATAAGCCGGGCGTCCTGCCGGCGATCGTGCTCGCGGATATATTCAGCCGCGACCGCGACGGCGATCTCCTCGCCGCGCCGGTCGAATGGGACGCGACGCAAGGACCGCCGCCCAAGATCGTCGTCTCCATCCCGCGCCGGCAAAGGCCCGGCGCGCCCGTCCCCGGCGTCGGCGACCGCGCGCTGCTGCGAGTCGAATTCCTCCCCGACGCGAAGGAAGGCGAACCGGCCTATGCGAGCCGCGTCGTCAAGCTCCTGCCGCGCGCCAAATCCCAGGTACTCGGCATTTTTCGCGCCCATCCGGCGGGCGGCGGCCGCATCCAGCCGGTCGACAAGAAAAACGCCAACCGCGGCGAGCTCGAGGTCGCGCCCGGCGGCGAGGGCGAGGCGCGCGACGGCGATCTCGTCGCGGTCGAGATCCTGCGCTCCGGACGGCTCGGCCTTCCCTCCGCGCGGGTGCGCGAAAGGCTCGGCGCCATTGACAGCGAAAAAGCGGTGAGCCTCATCGCCATTCACACCCATCAGATCCCGAACGTGTTTCGCCCCGAGGCGATCGCCGAGGCCGAGCGCGCGCGGGCGGCGGCGATGGGCCATCGCGAGGATTGGCGCGACATCCCTCTCGTGACCATCGACCCGGCCGACGCCAAGGACCATGACGACGCGGTCCACGCCGAAAGAGACCCGGACCCGACAAATACGGGCGGATTCATCCTGCGCGTCGCCATCGCCGATGTCGCGGCCTATGTCGCGCCCGGCGCGGCGCTCGACAGGGAGGCGCTCGAGCGCGGCAATTCGGTCTATTTTCCCGACCGCGTCGTGCCCATGCTGCCCGAGCGCATCTCCAACGATCTATGCTCCCTGCGCCCCGATGAGGACCGCCCGGCGCTCGCGGTGCGCATGGTCGTCGCCGCCGACGGCCATAAGCTCAAGCACAGCTTTCATCGAATCATGATGCGCTCGGCGGCCAAGCTTTCCTATGTCCAGGCGCAGGCGGCGATCGACACTATGCCGGACGCAGCGACCACGCCGCTTCTGGAGCCTGTCCTCGCGCCGCTCTATGACGCCTATCGCGCGCTGAAGACGGCGCGCGACGCGCGCGGGCCGCTCGATCTCGATCTGCCGGAGCGCAAGATCATCCTGAACGCGCAAGGGACGGTGGACCGCGTCGTGACGCCGCCGCGCCTCGACGCGCATCGGCTGATCGAGGAATTCATGATCCTCGCCAATGTCGCGGCAGCCGAGACGCTCGAGGCGCGCGACCAGCATTTCATCTATCGCGCGCATGACGAGCCCTCGCTCGAAAAGCTCAATAATCTGGCCGAATTCCTGGCCTCGATCGGGATCAAGCTCGCCAAGGGCGAGGTCATGCGGGCGGCGCAGTTCAACGGAATTCTCGCCCGCGTCAAGGACACGGACAATGAGCATCTCGTCAATGAAGTGGTGCTCCGAACGCAGGCGCAAGCCGAATATGTCGTCCAGAATTACGGCCATTTCGGCCTCAATCTCAGGCGCTACGCGCATTTCACCTCGCCGATCCGCCGCTACGCCGACCTCATCGTCCATCGCGCCCTGATCTCGGCCCTCAGCCTCGGCGGCGACGGCCTGCCGGCCTCGATGCGGGTCGAGCAATTGGCCGAGATCGCCGCCAGCATCTCCGCCGCCGAGCGCCGCGCCATGGCCGCCGAGCGCGAGACCAGCGAAAGGCTGATCGCGGCGCATCTATCCGACAAGATCGGCGCGAGCTTCGAGGGGCGCATATCCGGCGCGACCCGGGCCGGGCTCTTCATCCGGCTGAGCGAGACCGGCGCCGACGGATTCATCCCGGCCTCCATGCTCGGCGACGATTATTTCCGTCATGACGAGACCTTGCATGCGCTGATCGGCTCGCGCACGGGCAAAATGCACCGGCTCGGCGACATCGTCACCGTGAGGCTCGTGGAGGCCGCGCCGCTCGCCGGCGCGCTGCGCTTCGAGCTTTTGAGCGAGGCGCGGCCCCGCGCGAAGATCCGAGCGCGGGGAGAAAGGCCGAAGCTCCCTCCCCGCCGCGCAAGCGGATCGAAAGCATGACCCGCCGGAGCCGCTCATGACGGAAAATGGCTTGTCCACGATCGCCAGCGCCTATGCGATCGACGACACGATCAGGCGTTTCGAAGCCGCGCTCAACGCCCATGGCGCAGCGCTTTTCGCCAAGATCGATCACGCGGCGGGCGCGGCCGAGGCCGGCCTGCCCCTGCGGCCGACCTTTTTGTTGATTTTCGGCAACCCCCGGGCCGGAACGCCCTTGATGCAGGCGAACCAGAGGATCGGGATCGACCTTCCCCTGAAGGCGCTGATCTGGCAGGACGCGGAAGCGAAGGTCTGGATCAGCACTAATGAGCCGGTCTGGCTCGCCGCGAGGCACGGGCTCGGGGACGATTCCGACCAGGTCGTCAAGGCGCTTTCCGCCGGCCTCGCCGCGCTGGCCAAGGATGCGGCGGGCGGGTGAGTTTCGCCAAGATCGGCGCGTCAAAACGGCGCGTCGGTCGGCGTCTTCACGAAAGCGGCTACCCCGCGGTCGCGGAAAGCTGTAACTGTCGGCCTCGAATCGATCGACCTCAGCCAAAAGCTGCGACGAGGAAGCTTTTATGCCAGCGCCCGCAATGGAATCGCCAATATTCGAGTTTGGAGGCCCAACCGAGGCTCGGCCCCCCGAGCGCAAGCTGTGGCCCGCGATCAAACGCGGCCTTCGCGGCCGCTGCCCCGCCTGCGGCGCGGGCAAGATGTTCAGCTCCTATCTGAAGGTCAACGATTCCTGCCCCGCCTGTGGCTCAGAGTTGCATCATCACCGCGCCGACGACGCCCCGCCCTATATGACGATTTTCGTGGTCGGCCATATCGTCGGAACGCTGATGCTCGCGACCGAGGCGTTCTGGCCGGATGCGCCGATCTGGCTGCACGCCATGATCTGGCCGACGCTCACGCTCATTCTTTCGCTTTGGCTCCTGCCGATCATGAAAGGCGGCCTCATCTCCCATCAATGGGCATTGCGCATGCATGGGTTCGAGACCTCCGAAGCTCCGATCGACCGGGCGTCCGCCGGCTGAGGACCCTCTAGCCTTCGGGACGACGCCTGATGGAAAGGAACCGGCCCTGGCTTGGCGAGGCGGCGAGACCCGCAACTCCAAAGGAAAATTCGTCGCGGCTCCGGGCGCGGCCGCCCCGCTCGCCTGCGCCATCGCGAGCGTGTCGATCGTCGGCGTCGGCCTGTCGCTGACCATCGCGCTCATCGCGGTGCGGCTCGGCGAGCAGGGCTATAGCGCCCGCGCCATTGGCCTGAACACCGCCGCGGCCGGCGTCGCGACCCTGGTCGGCGCGGCTTTCGTGCCCGGCTGGGCGCGCCGGGTCGGGGTCAAGGAACTGCTGTTCCTTTCGATTTTCACCGCCTGCCTCAGCCTCGCCGCGATGGCGCTGATCAATGATTATTGGGCCTGGCTCGCCATTCGCGCCCTATTCGGCCTCGCTTTGACCGCGCTTTTCATCGTGAGCGAATATTGGATCAACGCCATCGCCCCGCCGGAGCGGCGCGGTATGGTCATCGGGCTCTACGCCTCGACCGTGGCCTTGGGCTTCGCGGCCGGCCCTTCGCTCCTCGCCATCGTCGGGACCGCGAGCGCGACGCCCTTCATCATAGCCATCGCGCTTTGCGCCGCCGCGGCCCTGCCGATCGCCTTCGGAAACGCCACGGCGCCCAATATCAAGACGGCCGCCTCGGTTCCGGTCCTGGCCTTTCTTCTCGGCGCGCCTATCGCGACGCTCGCCGGTCTTATGCATGGCGCGATCGAGACGGCGAGCATGGGCCTTCTGCCGGTCTACGCGCTTCGCGCCGGCCTCGCCGCCAAGACGGGGGCCATATTCGTCACCCTTTTCGCCTTCGGGAACGTGTTGGCGCAATTGCCGGTCGGCTTTCTCTCGGACCATATGGACCGGCGCAAACTCTTGTTTTTCATAGCGCTTATCGGCCTCTGCGGCGCCTTGGCGCTGAGCCTTCTCGGGCCGGCGCATCTCGTCTTGTTCGGCGCCATGCTCGTCCTCTGGGGCGGCGTGGTCGGCAGCCTTTACGCCGTCGCGCTCGCCCATCTCGGCGCGCAATATAGCGGCGCCGAGCTCGCCAACGCCAACGCCGCCTTCGTCATGCTTTACGCGCTCGGCATGCTCGCCGGCCCGCCCATCGTCGGCTTCGGCATGGATCTTCTCGCGCCGGACGGGTTTTTCATCAGCATCGCGGGGCTACTCGGGGTCTATCTTGGAGTGGTTGCGTGGCGAAGCGGGCGCAGCCTTCCTTGACAAGCCGCGCGCCATCCGTATGGTCCCGGCTTTCCTGGACTCTCCCGAGCCTGCGGGCCGGAACGCGCGCCTTGCGCTGCACTCAAAGGACGATCGAAATGGCCAAGGCCGCGATGATCAAGATCAAGCTTCTGTCCACCGCGGACACGGGCTATTTCTATGTGACCAAGAAGAACGCCCGCACCAAGACCGAAAAGCTCGCGTTCAAGAAATATGATCCCGTCGTGCGCAAGCATGTCGAGTTCAAGGAAACCAAGATCAAGTAGCCGCCGCCTCCCTCAGGCGCTCCAACCCGCGCGCTTGGCGAGTTCCGCGAGATAGGCGCTTCGCGCCTGCGGAAGCGGCAGTCCGCGCGGCCCAAAGAGATCGCGCATCAGGAAAAACTCGGTCAGCCTGAACCCGTCGCGAATGTCGTCGGGCAGCGGGCTTTCAGGCGTTGTCTCCTCACGGAGAAACGCTGGAAGCGAAAACAGCCGGCCCCGATAGGGCTCGCCCGCCGCCTTCGAGACGGCGCGGCCGGATTTCGGCGAGACATAGGCGAGATCGACGGCCGCGCCTGTCGCCGCGCATTGCGTGAGATCGAGGCCGAAGCCGGATTCGGCCAGGACGGCGACTTCGAGCCGCACGAGAAGCTGCGGAACCGAGCCGGGGTCGTCGATATGGTCGGCGATCAGCGCCGCCGTCTCGAATAGCGTCGGATGCGGGTCGCGCTCGGCGGTAAGGCGCAGCAGGGCGGCGATGAGGCCGATCGCGTGCAAGGCTTCCGCGCTCGCCATCAGCCGCGCCGTGCGCAGCGTGGTGGGCTCCACGGCGAAACTCCCGAGATGCTCGTCGAGCCGCGCACGCCAGACAAGCAGGGCGCTATTGCCCGCCTGCAGATAGGGCTGCATGCGCTTGCCGCGTCCGCCCCGGACAAGCCCGAGATGGCGGCCATGGGCGCGCGTCATCGCCTCGAGGATGACGCTCGTCTCGCCATGTTTCTTGACCCCGATGATGAGGCCCTCGTCCCGCCATTCCATGCCGGATTTTACCTGCTTTCCGTCCGCGCGGCAGGGAAATAGCGGCAGTCTTCACGGCAGAAGCACGACCGCGCCGGTGGTCTCGCGGGCCTCGAGCGCGCGATGGACATTGACCGCATCGTCGAGCGGATAAGTCGCGCGGAGCGGAGGCTCCACCGCGCCGCTGGAGATAGCTCGAAAAAGATCCCGCGCCGCTTTGTCGAGATCCTCGCGTTTCGCCGTATAGGTGTTGAGGGACGGGCGCGTGACGAAAAGCGATCCTTTGGACGCCAGAAGGTTAAGGCCGAACGCCTCGATCGGTCCCGAGGCGGAGCCGAAGCTGACGAAAAGCCCAAGCGGCTTGATGCAATCGAGCGAGGCCGGGAATGTGGCCTTGCCGACGCCGTCATAGACGACGTCGCAAAGCTGGCCTTTGGTGATCTCCTTGACGCGGGCGGCGAAATCCTCGTCGCGATAGAGGATCACATGTTTGGCGCCCGCCTTCTTGGCGAGCTTGGCTTTCTCGGGCGAGCCGACCGTCGCGATCACGGTCGCGCCCAGCGCCTTCGCCCATTGGGTGAGGATCAAGCCGACCCCGCCGGCGGCTGCGTGAACGAGGATTACGTCGCCCGCTTTCACCTTGAAGGTGCGGCGCAGCAGATATTGCGCGGTGAGGCCCTTCAGCAGGATCGCCGCCGCTGTTTCATAGGATATGGCCTTGGCCAGCTTGACGAGGCGCGAGGCCTCGACCAGCCGCTCCTCGGCATAGGCTCCAAGCGTCGCGACATAGGCGACCCGGTCGCCTATCTTGAAATCCTTGACGCCTTTGCCGATTTCCACGATTTCGCCGGCAGCCTCATTGCCCGGCGTGAAGGGAAGCGAGGGAACCGGATAGGACCCGCTGCGAAAATAAGTGTCGATGAAATTGACGCCAATCGCATGATTGCGGACGCGCACCTGGCCGCGCTCCGGCGCCGCCAATTCGATGTCCTCGATCCGCATCACCTCGGGTCCGCCAAATTCGTGAACACGAACAGCCTTGGTCATTATTTTCGTCCATTTGAAGCAAAAGGCGTTCGATCCACCGCTTCCGCTGGCCGGCGCCCGGCTTGAGATCATGTTCCGATCGAAATCATCGGTCAAATTTTCGGGAACATGCTCTATCGCCTAGCTTTGGCGGGCGGCCCGCCCGCCGCCAGGCGCTCTTTTTCGCGTCGCGGCGGCGACGTCAGCTCGTGGAGGCGGGCTCGTCGA
>CAWESJ010000154.1:0-4108 GCA_963811015.1 uncultured Alphaproteobacteria bacterium
AAACCCCGCAGCAGAGAACCTCGCTCATCACCGTGGTCGGCGACGTCAACACGCCGCTTCGCTTCGCGGTTCCGGCGAGCGGGGCGGGCGACCGCGTTCTCGACGCCATCACCCGCGCGGGCGGCATCAAGGGAAATGGCTGGGACGTCTGGGTCGTGCTCGAGCGCGACAAGCGCCGCGCCACGGTTCCTTTCGAAAATCTCGTCATGAACCAGTCCAACAATATCTATATCCAGCCCGGCGACCGGATCTATGTCTATACCGAGGCGCAGAAATTCATCGCCTTCGGCGCGACCGGCTCGCTCGACGTCCTTGGCTCGCAAGGCGAATTCGCCTTCGGCGCCTGGCGGATCAATCTCGCCGAGGCCGTGGCCAAGGCCGGCGGCCTGCAGGACGCCCGAGCCGATCCCGGCGCCATATTCCTCTACAGACGCGAGCCGCGCGAAGTCGCCGCGCTTCTCGGCGCGGACCTCTCCAACATAAGGGACGAACTCGTTCCGGTGATCTTCTGGGTCAATTTCCGCGATCCGGGCGGATATTTTCTCGCCACAAGGCTGCAAATGCGTAACCAGGACATTATTTACGCCGCCAACGCAGGATCGGTCGACTCCACCAAGGCCTTGGTATACGCAAATCTCATAGCCTCGACGGCCGGCTTGACCGCGTCGACGGTGACCGAAAGCGCGATCGCGCGCGCCGCCCTCCACGGCCAGACCTTGGCGGCGCCGGCGACCTCGTCCACGACCATCACCACTGGCACCGCCGCTTCGGTAGCGACCGTCCATCCATAATTCTCGCGGGCGACCAGACCAAGGCGCCAGCTTCGCGGCTGGCGCTTTTTTTTTGCGGCCTGGCCCCCCGAGGAAGCCGCATAGGCTTTCCCCAGTCCCATGCGTCCGCGCCCAGCCGCGGGCGAGGCCAATTCAAAATAATCCGAACGAGCCCTGCCCGATCGCGCGCGCTCCTGGAGCGGAATGCGGAAAAACGGCTACGGCTTTCCGGCCGCATCCCGCTCTAAGCTCTTGGAATTGATCACATTCGTGATTTTGGATCGATG
Source organism: uncultured Alphaproteobacteria bacterium (assembly GCA_963811015.1). Classification (GTDB taxonomy): domain Bacteria; phylum Pseudomonadota; class Alphaproteobacteria; order Rhizobiales; family Beijerinckiaceae; genus Methylocapsa. Next base: position 1,058 of record CAWESJ010000154.1, read on the forward strand.
CAATCCAAGAGCATCGCGATCGAAAATGCGCTTGATCCAAATTTGAATAATGCGTTCTATAGTCAATCAATATACATATAAATCATCCTCGTTAGACTCATCACTTCCATGAGGCTCGGCAAATCTCCATGTCTCACCCCGCCGCCAAGGATCACTCTTCAGGCAAAGTCCTGATCTATCGGAATCAATTACGCGCCCGAGATGATCGGCGTCGGCCGCTTCAGCGGCGAGATCGGCGCTGATCTCGCCCAGCATGGCTATGCGGTGAGCGTGATCACAGCGCCGCCGCATTATCCGGGCTGGCGCGTCCCCGCGCCCTACCGGGCCTTGCGCTATGCCGGCGAGACGCGCGACGGCGTCGAAATTCTCCGCTGCCCGATTCTGCTGCGCGCCGAAATGCGCGGCCTGTGGCGCCTCATAGCGCCGCTCAGCTTCGCTTTCGCCTCGGCGCCGGCGGCGCTATGGCGCATCCTCAGGCTGCGGCCGGACGTCGTCCTCTGCGTCGAGCCCACCTTGTTCGTCGCGCCCGTCGCGCTGCTCGCCAAGGTTTTCGGCGCTCGCGTAATTCTCCATGTTCAGGACCTGGAAATCGACGCGGCTTTCGCCGTCGGCCATCTCAAGGGCCAAGCGCTTCAAAATCTCGTCGCCAAGGCGGAATCCTGGCTGCTCGGACGATTCACCAGCGTCATCACGATTTCCGGGCAAATGCGAAAGCGGCTCATCGCCAAGGGCGTCGAGGCGCGCCGGATCGGAATTGTGCGAAACTGGGTCGATCTCGGCAAGATCAAGCCGCTCAGCGGGCCGAACGGCTTCCGCGGCGCGCTCAATTTGAGCGACAAGGATTTCGTCGTCCTCTACGCCGGCAATGTCGGCGCGAAACAGGCGCTTGAAATCATCGTCGAGGCGGCGCGCCGGCTCGCCGGAAAGCCAAATCTTCACTTCGTCATCGCCGGAGACGGGCCGGAAAAGCGGCGCTTAGTGCAGGCCTGCCAAGACCTCCCGAACGTGCATTTTCTCCCGCTTCAGCCCGAGGCGCGGCTTTGCGAGCTTTTGAACCTCGCCGATTTGCACGTGCTGCCACAAAGCCGGGGCGCGGCCGATCTCGTTCTGCCGTCGAAGCTCGGCGGCATGCTCGCGAGCGGCAAGCCGGTCCTCGCGACGGCCGACGCCGGAACCGAGCTTTTCGAAGTCTTGAACGGAACCGCCATCCTGGTTCCGGCCGGCGACAGCGCGGCCGTCGCCGCCGAGATCTCCCGCCTCTGCGCCGATGGCGCGCATCCAGCGCTGGGCGACGGGCGCAGGCTCGCTCAGATCTTCGAGCGGGAGATTTGCCTCAAGCAGTTTCGCGCCTGTCTCGCCGCGCCGAAAGACGGCGCCGAAGCGCTTGTGGCGGCTCAGGACGGCCGCCTCAAAAGGCCTTGAAGGCGATGATCGTCCTTGTGTCCACGACGCCCGGAATGACATGAAGCTTCTCGCCGATGAAATGGCCGATGTCGACGGTCGTGCCCACATAGAATTTGGCGAGAATGTCGTAATGGCCGGCGATCGAATAGATTTCGGAGGCGATCTCGGCCTGCGCCAGGGCGTTGGCGACTTCATAAGTGCGGCCGAGCGCGCATTTGATTTCGACGAAAAATGTCTGCATCGGCTCTCTCTTTTGACGGTGGGGCGGCGCAGCCGAGGCGCACGGTCGCGCGGCGTCCGTCCTATAATGATCCTACAAAGGCCGGTTTTACAGAAGGCCGATCGCCTTTTTCGCGCCCCCGCACGCGCCTATATTGCGATTTGGAGCGCTTTGGCGGCTGGAGCGCGCTGCGATTGGATGGACTGATCCAATCGATGAGAACAAGCTCCAGATCGATAAGTTGGCGCATGTTCTCATGCGACATCGGATATATCCGATGTCTTAATGTCGAAAAAGTCAGGCGACCTTTTCGGAACATGCTGGGGGTACAAACCGGCCGGCCAACCGCTTGAGGACAGCTCCATGTGCGGGCGCTACGCCATCACCCTGCCGCCCGAGGCGATGCGGACATTTTTCCGCTATATCGAGCAGCCCAATTTTCCGCCGCGCTACAATATAGCGCCGACCGAGCCCACGCCGATCCTGCGCGGCGAATACGACGCGGAGGGCGGGATCATTCGCCATTTCATGCTCGTGCGCTGGGGCTTTCTGCCGCATTTCGTGAAGGACCCGAAGGGCTTCCCGCTGATCTTCAACGCCAGGGCCGAAACGCTTCTCGTCAAAGCCAGCTTCAAGGCGGCGTTCCGGCGCCGCCGCTGCCTGTTCATCGCCGACGCTTTCTATGAATGGCGGCGCGCGCCGGAGGCCAAGGCGAAAGCCGGCCGCCCCTATCTTTTTCGCCGGCGCGACGGCGCGCCGCTGGGCTTCGCCGGCCTGTGGGAAACCTGGACCGGACCCAATGGCGAAGAGCAGGATACCGGCTGCATCATCACGACCGCGGCCAATGGCGCCACAGCGGCAATTCATGACAGGCTCCCGGCGATCCTCGAGCCGGAGGCTTTCGACCTTTGGCTCGACCCGGACGAAACACGCGCCGACGCCGCCTTCGGCCTTTTGCGGCCGCCCGAGAACGATGCGCTGGAGTTTTTCGAGATCGGCCCGGCGGTGAACAAGGTCGGCAATGATTCGGCCGAGGTGCAAAAGCCGCTCGCCCCCCCGCCGGCGGGCGGCGCCGATCACGGGCAGCGCGCCGTCGCCCCTTTCCAGGGCCAGGGCAGCCTGTTTTAGCGGCCAAGCCTAGAGCGCTTCCCGATCAGATGGAATCGTCTGATCGAAAAGGAATCACTCAAAATAAAAAAGCTGGAGCATGTTCTTATGAGACATCGGATATATCCGATGTCTAAACGTCGAAAAAGTCGGTCAACTTTTTCGGAACATGCTCTAGTCTTGGTCGGTCCGCGTGAGCGCAAAGCGCGATCAGGCTTTTCGGCGCACGCTAATTCAAGTAGGAATCGATTGGAATGCCGGACAAGCGCTCCAAAATAATAGCAATACGTGTCTGGTCGAAAGGTAGAAGTGATATATAC
>CAWESJ010000155.1:0-4368 GCA_963811015.1 uncultured Alphaproteobacteria bacterium
CGGGACGCTCGACCTCGCCGTGGGCGAAGGCGACCGCGTCGAAATCGGCGGCCTCGAAGCCGCGGCGATCGAAGTGCCGGGCCATACTTCGGCCATGTCTCCTATTGGTCGGGATGAGGCGGTCTTCTTCGCCGGGGATACTTTATTCGCCATGGGCTGCGGCCGAGGCTTCGAGGCGCCCGCCGAGGTCTTGTTATCATTCGCTGATGAAGCTCGCGGACTGCCGCCGACAACGAAGTCTATTGCGGCCATGAATATACGCTCGCCAACGCCCGTTTCGCGCTGAGCGTCGATCCGGGCAATGCGAATTTACGCGCGCGGGCGCAAGACGTGGCGCGCCTGCGCGAGGCGGGCAAGTTCACGCTTCCAACCACGATCGCGCTGGAGCTCGCGACAAATCCGTTCCTTCGCGCCGGCGCGCCCGAGATTCAGGCGATGCTCGGCCTGCGCGGCGCGGCGCCCGTCGAGGTCTTCGCCGAGCTGCGCGAACGCAAAAATCGGGCGTGAGCCCGAGCCTTATTTCTCGATTTATCGGGAAAAGGGCGCGCGGACAGGGGGCTCGGTTGGAATTTCGGCCCGCGCCCAACCCAGTCATTGCGCGGACGAGAGCTGCTCGGACGTCCGCATGTTTTCGGCGAAGCCCGCGCGATGTGTGGCTGCGAAACCACATGGACGAGTTCTCGCACGTGGCGAGCCCCGCCCAGCGACGCTTGGACTTGCCTCTCGAGCGATGAGACGGCAATCTCAGCGCAACAAGAATGTTCAGCGGGCATATGCCCGAGCAGTCTCTCGTCGGGCGACAGGATATGCGAAACTCCAAAATCATGATGATGGACGGTGAAATCGTTGGCGCCAGCGAGAGGCGCGACGCGGCTTTGTCTGGGCTTCAGCCGGAACGTCTCAACCGCCGGTCGTTTCTGTTCGGCTCCGCCGTCAGTCTCGGCGCGCTCGGGCTCGCCGGTTGCGCGACAACCGACGACGCGGCCCTGATGGCGGCGGCGAAGCTCTACGGACCCGTGCCCGATAAGAAATTCCCGATCCCGGCGGTCGACGTCGCCAGGCTCGATCCGAAATATGTTCGCCGGACGGTGCGCTACGACACCCATGAAGCGCCCGGCACGATCATCATCGATCCGGCCAGTTACTATGTTTACCGCGTTGAAGGCGAGGGAAACGCCACCCGCTACGGCGCCAATGTCCCCCGCAAGGGCTTCCTGTGGAACGGCGACGCTTACGTCGGGCGCAAGGCGGAATGGGCGACCTGGACCCCGCCCAAGGAGATGATCCAGCGCCAGCCGGAAGCGCGCAAATATGCCGGCGGCATGCCCGGAGGTCTCGAGAATCCGCTCGGCGCCCGCACGCTCTATCTTTATCAGAACGGCAGGTACACGGTCTGCACGATCTACGCGACAAGCGACCCCGAGTTCGATCGGCAGGGGCGTCACCAGCGGCTGCACCGGCCTCCTGACACAGGACATGATCGACCTCTATGAGCGCACGCCGGTCAAGACCAAGGTAATCCTCCTGGCGGCCTAGGGCAGCGCGCCGACGCGGGCAGGCAAAAACACGGCCGTTCGGCAGAGTCATAGCGGTTGTGAAGTATCGCGGTCACTTGTCTTGCGTCCGCACGGCGCCGCCTCGAACGTCCGCCGCCACCCACCCATTGCGGAAATTCAAGCCGAGAGATTACCACGAGGCCATGCCGATCGACTGCAAGACTGCGGCTAGCGCAGCCGAAATCATCCGCCTTCTCGATCTGCAGCCGCATCCCGAGGGCGGATTTTTCCGGGAGACCTTTCGCGACCAGACCGAAGCCGCGCCGGCCCGCGCCGCCTCGACGCTGATTTATTTTCTGCTCGCGGCGGGGCAAGCCTCGCAATGGCATAGAGTGGACGCCGCCGAGGTCTGGCATTTCTACGCCGGCGCGCCCTTGCAGATCGCGCTCTCGCGCGCCGGGGAGGAGACGATCGCGCATCGCCTCGGCAATGATCTTTTCGCGGGCGAGCGGCCTCAGATTGTGGTTCCCGCGCTCTGGTGGCAGAGCGCAGTCAGCCTCGGGGACTGGACGCTCGTCGGCTGCAGCGTCGCGCCGGGCTTCGCGTTTTCCGGGTTTGAGCTTGCGCCAGCGGGCTGGCGGCCTGGGCCGCGACTTGAATGATCCAGCCGGGTCGCGTTCACTCCTTCGATCCGATGCCCTCGATCCGCTTCTGAAGCTCCTCGAGTTGGCGTTTCATTTCGTCTATGTCGCTTTTGGCGGCGGGCTCCACCGCTGTCTCCTGCGGCTTTTCCGCCGGGGCCTGGGCGGAGGCCGCGAAAGGGCTGAACAAGCCAAGCGCCTGGTTGAACAAGGCCATGTTCTTGCGGGCCTGCTCCTCGAGCGAACCGAACATCGGCCCCGTCATGGGAGCGCCGAAGCCGCCGGCGACCTTGTCGCGGAATTTGCCTTGCTCGCTCGTCAGCTTGTCGATGGTGAATTCGAGATAGCTCGGCACGAGCATTTGCATGCTGTCGCCATAAAAGCGGATAAGCTGGCGCAGAAAGGTGATCGGCAGCAGGCTTTGGCCGACCTTGCCCTCCTGCTCGAAAATAATCTGGGTCAGCACCGAACGGGTGATGTCCTCGCCGCTTTTTGCGTCGAAGACGACGAAATCGGCGCCGCTCTTGACCATGGTGGCGAGATCCTCGAGCGTGACATAGGCGCTCGTGCTCGTGTTATAGAGGCGCCGATTCGCATATTTCTTGACCGTGATTGGCTGTTTTTCGTTGGACATGTTGGACATGGTCGATTACCCGCCTGCAGGAAGTCTTTTCAGACGCCATTGGATCTTGTCGGACCGACGGCTCGCATCCGCCCCGTGAAAACTCATAAAGACAAATCGCCGCGGCCAAGCTCCTTTGCAACTCATGATGCGTTACATTATCCAATCTGCCGGCGCGGCTTCAAACTGGATGAACCCGCAGGCTCCGCGCGACTTTGCGCCAAATCAATCGAATCGGAGCGCAATTTCGCTATCCGATGATTTGAGACATGCCTGCGCCGCTCGTCAAACGGCCGGAAAGTCCTTGGTTCTGTTTCGTCTGTTCTGTTTCGTCGCATTTTCGGTTAGGCCGCAAGCGCAGCCGTCCAGTGACATGTGTTTTTTTTACAATAGGCGCATTATCTAAAAGCGAAAGCCGATTTCACGCCTGGAATCGGGACTAGCCCCTCGATCCTGGTGAGCTACGAGGGGCGCAACGTGCTCATCGACACCACGCCGGATTTCCGCGCTCAGGCGCTGCGCGCGCGCATCGACCATCTGGATGCGGTGCTCTTCACCCACACCCACGCCGACCACATCATGGGCCTGGACGACGTGCGCCCTTTCAATTTCCGGCAGAAGGGCCCCATTCCGATCTACGCCGCGCCGGAGACCATGGCCGCCATCCAGCGCGTCTTCGAGTACATCTTCGACGGCGGCCAAGAAGGAGTCCAACATCCCGCGCCTCGAGACGCGGCCGATCGACGGCTCGCCCTTCGACCTTTTCGGCCTGGAGTTCCAGCCGATCCCGATTCTGCACGGCAGCCAGACCATTTACGGTTTCCGCTTCGGCCCGGCCGCTTACCTCACCGATCACAGCGAGATTCCGGAAACCTCCATGGAGCAGTTGCGCGGCCTGGACGTGCTGTTTCTGGACGCGCTGCGCTACAAGCCGCATCCCACGCACTCCACCGTGGACCGCTCCATCAAGACCGTGGAAACCGTGGCGCCGCGGCGGGCTTTCTTCACCCACATCTCCCACGACCTGGCGCACGAGCGCGCCAAAGCCTGCTGCCGCCGCACATCCGGCTGGCGTACGACGGGCTGGAGATCCTGGTGGGCGCGGAAGGCTAGCCATGAGGGTCTACCGCAGCCTCGAGGAAGTCCCCGCGGATTTCGGCCCGGCCGCCCTGACCATCGGCAATTTCGATGGCGTGCATGCCGGCCACCGGCGGATTCTGCGCCGCCTCAAGGAGCTGGCCAGGGAGCGCGGCTGGAAGCCCTCGGTGCTCACCTTCGATCCGCATCCCACTGCGCGTGGTGGCGCCCGAGCGCGCGCCCCGCCTGATGACATCGCCCGACCGGCGCGCCGAGCTGATGGCGCGAGGAAGGCGTGGAGCAGGTGCTGATTCTGCCGTTCACGCCGGAGGTGGCGCGGCTTTCGCCGGAGGAGTTCGTGCGCCGATTGCTGGTGGAGCGGCTGGGCGCGCGCGCCGTGCTGGTGGGCGATAATTTCCGCTTCGGCCACCGCCACGCCGGCAACGTCGCGACTGCTGGCCGGAACTGGGCCGGGAGCTGGGATTCGAAACCGAGATCGTGCCGGCGGTCGCCTGCCGCGGCCGCATCGTCA
>CAWESJ010000156.1:0-3283 GCA_963811015.1 uncultured Alphaproteobacteria bacterium
TCCCGATTCGCTCTTCGCCTGCATCGGCGGCGGCTCCAACGCGATCGGCCTGTTCCATCCATTTCTCGACGAGCCGTCCGTTGAAATCTACGGCGTCGAGGCGGCCGGCTACGGCCTCGACAAGAAACATGCGGCGTCGCTCGCCGGAGGCAGGCCCGGCGTCCTGCACGGCAACCGCACCTATCTTTTGATGGACGCCGACGGGCAGATCGAGGAGGGCCATTCGATCTCGGCGGGGCTCGACTATCCGGGCATCGGGCCCGAGCACGCCTGGCTGAAGGAGACCGGCCGCGTGACCTATCTCTCCGCCACCGACGCTGAGGCGCTGGCGGCGTTTCAGCTTTGCGCGAAGCTCGAGGGCATCATCCCGGCCCTGGAGCCCGCGCATGCGCTCGCCAAACTCGCCGACATCGCGCCGCAAAAGCCGCGCGATCATCTGCTTGTGGTGAATATTTCGGGCCGCGGCGACAAGGATATTTTCACCGTCGCGGATCATTTGGGCGGGATGTAGCTGATCCGATAGAGCGCCCCATTGTAGTCGTCCGACACGAGCAGCGAACCGTCCGGCAATTCCGCGACATCCACCGGCCGGCCCCAATAGGAGCCGTCCGGCCGGCGCCATCCTTCGGCGAAGGGCGCCGTCTTGTCGGCGTGGCCGTCCGGCTTCAGCGAGGTGAACATCACCCGCGCGCCGATCGAAACGGTGCGGTTCCACGAGCCGTGCTGGGCGGAGAAAATCCCGCCTCTGTATTTTTGTGGAAACTGCGCGCCGCGGTAGAAAGTCATGCCGAGATCGGCGGCATGCGCGACCATCTCGATCTCCGGAAACACAAGCCCCTCGGGCGGCGTATCGTCTTTATATTCTTCGGTGCGGGTATGTCCGCCGCCGTACCAGGGGAAGCCGAAATTGAGGCCGGCGCTCGGCGCGCGATTCAACTCGCCCGGAGGTATGTCGTCGCCCATGCGATCGACCTGATTGTCGGTGAACCACAGGACATTGTCGGCCGGATTGAAGTCCATGCCCACGGAATTGCGGATGCCGCGCGCGAAGATCTCGCGGTCGGCGCCGTCGCGGGCCATGCGGATGATGCCGCCAATCCCCCATTTGTCGAAATCGGCGAGCTTTTCGCGCGGCGTCACGTTGAAGGGCTGGCCAAGCGCAATATAGAGCTTGTTGTCGGGGCCTATGCGGCAGACCCGCGCGCTATGGTTTGTGTTCTCCTCCTTCGGCGGGATCAGCGCGCCTTGCGCGACGACCGTCTTCGCCGGGGGAGCGGGATCGGCGTAGAGCCGTTCGGCGTCGGCGAAAGAAAGAACGCGATTCTGCTCAGCGACCACAAGAACGCCGTCCGGCGCGAAACAAACGCCATGCGGCATTTTCATCTTGATCGCGGGCGCGAAGGGGATGACTTCATCGGCCGCGCCCGATCGCGCATGAGCGACGACGGAGTAGACATGGCGCCCCAATGCGCCGACAAACACGACCTTGCCCTGCGGCCCGACCGCGATCTCGCGCGCGCCTGGAACAAGCGCGTAGAGGCTGATCGAAAAGCCGGGCGGAAGCCGGATCTCGGCAAGATTATGTTTCAGCTCTTCGGCTTTGGCGCCGGTCTGCGCCACAGGGGAGTCCTCGATCGGCGAGGCCTCGGCAGTCGGCGGGTGCGACGGCGCGTCGGCGCCGCTCTGCGCCAATGCGGCGGCCGAACATCCCCAAGCCAGAGCGATGCTCGCGGCGATGCGCGCTATTCGTCCCATGCCAGGTTTTTGGTCCAAGCGAAACATGGGCGGTCTCTCCTGCGCCTATTCGGGAGTGCGGATCCGCTCGGCGTCGCCATGCGGCGCGAGCGCGGCGAAGAGCGCGTCGTCCTCGTTCTCAGCGACATTCGGCGTGGTCAGCAAGGCGTCTCCGTAAAAGACCGAGTTCGCGCCGGCGACCATGCAGAGGATCTGGGCCTCGCGGTTGATGACCGAGCGGCCGGCCGACAGCCTGACCCGCGCCGCCGGCAGGACGATGCGCGCAACCGCGATCATGCGGACGAAATCGAGCGGATCGATGCGCTCGCGCGCCGCCAAGCGGCGTGCCGGCGACGGCGAACCAGCGCGTTGATCGGCACGCTTTCTGGATGCGGATCGAAATTCGCCAGGGTCTGCAGCATGGCGGCGCGGTCGGCGACGCTTTCGCCCATGCCGATTATGCCGCCGCAGCACATTTCGAGCCCCGCCGCCCGCACCGCGCGCAAGGTCGCGAGCCGGTCGTCATAGCTGCGCGTGGTCACGATGGACTCGTAGAATTCGCGGCTGGTGTCGAGGTTGTGGTTGTAAGCGGTGAGCCCGGCCTGCTTCAGCCGCGCCGCCTGGCCGTCGTTCAACATGCCAAGGGTGACGCAGGCCTCCATGCCGAGGGCGCGGACGCCGCGCACCATGTCGAGCACTTCGTCGAAGGCGGCGCCGTCGCGCACGCCGCGCCATGCCGCGCCCATGCAGAAACGGTCGGCGCCGGCTTGCTTCGCCCGCGCCGCCATGGCGAGAACCGCCTCGCTTTTCATCATCTCGATCTTGTCGAGGCGCACCTCGCCATGATGCGCCGATTGCGGGCAATAGCCGCAATCTTCCGGGCAGCCGCCCGTCTTGATGCTGAGAAGACTCGCCTTCTGGACGTCGTTGACGTCATGAAACTGGCGATGGACGCTATTTGCCCGGGCGATCAGCTCGAGAAGCGGCAGATCGTGGATGGCGATGATTTGGTCGGGCGTCCAATCATGGCGAATTGCGCAATCGGGTTTTTGCTGTGTCATGCGTTTCTTGCTTTCGCCGGGGCGATTGGAGGCTGCCAATGAGCGGCGAACCGGCCCGCCGCGCAGCTTTTGTTTGACCGCGACCGTGGAATGAGCTTGAAATTTCTACTCGCGCATTCCCTTAACGCGAACAGGCCTTCGCGTCATCTGTCTTGCAGCCCAAGGACGAGGCCGGCCGCTGGTCAAGCGTCTCCTTGGGGCGGGACAAAAAGCAGAGCTATTTTGAGCCGGCCCTGAATATAGGTCTCGCGGGCGTGATTGCTTGTTCATAGGAGCGCGTGGATAATGTTTGGGTTTTCTAGTTTTCGTCTGAAGGGTGACGCTTTTTCGCCTCTGCCGTTCACTTTTCTTGGAGCGGAAGAAAAAGGCGCATTTTCCCTTCTTATGGAAATCATACTGCTCGAGACAGGAGACAGGGCCGCACGGGAAAGATGGCAATCCGCGCAGCTCGTAAATCTCTTGAACCACACCGCCAAAAGATCAAAATT
>CAWESJ010000157.1:0-7422 GCA_963811015.1 uncultured Alphaproteobacteria bacterium
CTACCAAAATCGCCTGCCGCAATTTTGCAAAATCGCGCTTCGACTGGAGCGTCGCGGCTCCGAAGATCCGTCAGATCTATGCGGAGGCGGCGGGCTGAAGCATCGCCTTTTCAAACGGCGGGTTGGTCCCTGAGCCTGGCGCGCCGCCGGACTGGCGCAGCGCCGCTATATCGACGTCGGGTCATGGCGCGAAAAAGATGACCGGCAATTCCGGAACATGGCCCAGCGGGCTTTGGCGGCTGACAAATCGAGGCAAGCATGAAGAAACTTTTTGAAAACGCATAGTTCAATATGATGTTTTCACTGATGATCTAAGTATTTTATCATTACATATGTATTGTAATCAACTTGGCACGTTTTTGCCATTTTTTGTCTTGCTTTTAACTGCAAAACAGGTAGGATTTTAAATCATCCAAATAAGTTGGGACGAAGCGCGCTATGTTGATATTACAATCCGCGCGGAGCGATCTTTTTTTACAGGAAGAACATTTGTGGACCGAAATTCCATACAAGTCGAATGGGTCACTTGACCCTCTGACTCAGGTTATTGTTAAAGACTCGATAAGAATACTTATCGATTTCCGTAACTGCGGGCGTCATATTCCATACGAATATCTTATGATGATTCGCGAAATTAAGGAAGATATTGCGGTGTTCACCTATTTACTTCTGCCAATTGCGGAGGTGAATGGAGTCAGGCAAGCCGTTGAGCTTGCTAATTTAGACGAATATTTTCATGTCCTGGACGCAAATAAAGGCGACGACGAGGTGCTGGATCTAGATCTCGCGGTGATCAATTCTGAGCGCGCCGACAATGTTCATTTTTTGGGTGCGATGAAGGAACGGATTGTCATTTCCGACCGATTTTTCATTCATAACGGAAAGAAGACCGAGATTGGGGCCCTGGTATCATATTTGCGTGAACTGTTTATCGAGAAATATTAGACGACAAATGCGCCGTCGATCGTGTGTATAATTGAATTGCCATGACGGGCAATTCAGCTGTGGGATCTTCGGAGTGAGGCAGAAAATTTATTTTGGCGCAATTGTCTAGAGCCGGATGACTTCAGACCGAATCGCTTCCCGGTTCCATCTGAAGTCTGAAATCCGTCTCTCATCAAAGGGTAGAGCATGATTTCAGCCGAAAATCGGTTGCTGCTTTTCGGCATCATGCTCTAAGCGAGATTTGGGCAAGCCCGCGCGGATTTTTCATGAGCTTGCGCGGACAGGCGCGTCTATCCTGTCAATGAAATCGAAGCGGGTTTTGCCCGTTTCGCGTAACTGATTTAACTATATGTAATGATATATTACTTTATGTTGATTTGCGCTTTCACGAAATATATTATATCGTGTTTTTAACGTGATGCTATTCTTTGAAGCTGATTATCAGTATTATTTACTCTGTATCAGAAATAAAAATAGCCATTATTTTTGTCGGATGCAAGTCGAGGGGCGGGGAGGCGCCAGGGCCTGAATATGTGATATTGGGTGGCTTTTTGTCATCGCGTCGGCGATGCGGCGCCCAAGGGTCCGGCTCTTGCTTGCCGGTTTTGTGTTCGCTCAATTTGCAAAGAGTAGGTCGCCATGGGCGCATCGCTTTTTTCTCACTTGCGCACGAGCGGGTCGACGCCAAGCGATTGCGGTCCGGTTGTCGCCTGCGCAAGCGACGGCAATCGCATTTCGCTGCAAAGCTGCGTCGTAATCTTTTTGCTTTTCGACGTATTGGCGATCGCGGGCCTTGGCCTGCTTCCCACCGCGATCGGCGCCTATTACGGCGTCTATCCTTCCCCCCTCATCGACGATCAGGCGCTTGCAATCGGGTTCGCCCTGTTTCTTTATCTTCCGCTCGCGCGTTGCGCCGCCACCTATCGCGGTCAGTGCATTCTCGATTTGAGGCATTCGCTGAGAAGCCTCCTCACCGCGCTTTTCATCACCTTCCTCTTTCTGCTCACGCTGGGCGCGGCGTCCAAGACAACGCAAATTTATTCGCGCATTTGGTTTTTCGCCTGGGTGGGACTGACTTGCACGCTCCTTCCGGCCTTCCGGGTCCTCGCCCTCGCCAGCATCCGCGATGAGCTCGACAAGAAGGGAGCTTTCGTCTTCCGCGCCCTTTCGGTCGGCATTTTCAGCGATCCGCTGAGCCCCGAGGAGATCGCTCGGCGCACCGCCAATCAAGTCAAGACCGCCGAAGCGTTGCGTTTCGAGGAATTCGGAGCGCTGGCGGGACTCTGCGATAGAATTGTCAGCGAGAACATCGACAGGATTTACGCCACCGTTCCTTGGGCCGACGTGCCCGTCGCGCTGCAACATTTGCAGCTTCTGCGTAAATTCTCGGCGCAGGTTTTCATTATACCCAACAACGAATGGGTTCGTTCGAGCCGGCTCGGGGTCGGCACTTTCGGAGACCTGCCCTCCCTGGCCGCCATCCACCGACCGATCGACGGCTGGGCGTTGTGGCTCAAGAGGATGCTGGACGTCGGCGTGGCCGCCTTCGCGCTGGCTCTTTTATCGCCTCTCATGTTGGGCGTGGCCCTGGCGATCAAGATCGACAGCCGCGGCCCGATCTTCTTTCGCCAGAAGCGGACCGGCTTCAATGGAACGACGTTCGAGGTCTGGAAATTCCGCTCGATGTATGTCGAAGACACCGATCCGGATGCGACCCGGCAGACGAGCAAGGATGATCCGCGCGTCACGCGCGTCGGCCGTTTCATTCGCCGCAGCAGCATCGATGAATTGCCGCAGTTCTTCAACGTCCTACAAGGATCGATGTCAGTTGTCGGCCCGAGGCCGCACGCTCTCGCGACGCGGGCGGAAGGACGGCTTCTCGAGGATCTCGTCGACAGTTACGCCGCCCGCCATCGGGTCAGGCCCGGCCTTACCGGGGCCGCTCAGGTCAATGGGTTGCGCGGCGAAATTCATTCAATCGAGAAACTGAGGCGGCGGGTCGAATACGACATTGAATATATCGAAAATTGGTCAATATGGCTCGACCTGAAGATCATTGCGCGGACGACAATGCTCATGATCCATGATTCGACAGCCTATTGAATCCGCTGAGCTGCGTTGGCGTTACGTGCAGGCGCGCATTGAAGCCAAGCTGACGAAAGCTTTGCGCGGGATATCTGCGTCTGGACGACGCGCCTTGATTGGAACATCGGCAATTTTTCAACCGCCGAGATTTCAAACGAAAGGCGATCAGGCTAGCTCTAGCGCTGCCGGCTCCTACCTAATTGGCGCAATTCTCCGGGAAGCGCAAGGCGGAGGATTTTGGCGCGGCAAACAACAGGCCGCGCCGCCGTGCGCCGGCTGCCGAGATCGGAAAAGCGCTGTAATCGCCCCGCCAGCCGGTTAGACGCATTGCGGCGCGCCGAGCGGGATTGTGTCTCAACCTGCGCCCGATCACATCATGCTCGCGCGCTTTCAAGCCGGCGATCGCACGCTGCTTGGATTTTTCTGCGCCCATTGACGCGGCGGACCGAACGAAATCAAATTATCGCGATGTCTCAATAATGTGATATTGTCAATTCATGACGACCAAAACGCGCCTTGGCCCAATGCTCGGATTGACACGACGGAGCGCCTCAATCACGATTGAGCGCATCGATCGGATGGAGTATTTCCTCGGGCTCGCAAGATTAGCTCAAATTCCACACGTTTCGCATCAAGGAAAAACCCGCGCCCGAACCCTGACATGCCGTTCACGCTGCTTGATCCGATGCGCGCCCTCACGCCAGCGGCGGGTTGAATCACTGCAGAAGCTGCTTTGAAGATTTCTAACTCGTCATAACGCCGAGGCGCCGCCGGACCCGGACGGCCTGTTCGACAAGCGCCGACTCGCCGGCGCAATTTCTTATGGCGAGCGAGACCTGTGCAATGACCAAATACGGTGAAGTTTTTTTATGATCTCGACTCTCCCTCAACAAGCCTGTCCGTCTCCGCTGTTGGTTGTCGGTAAGCCGGCTTCCGCTTTTCGGCGTCACGGTTTCGTCCATCACAGTCGGGAATTATGCCTTGCAACAATCGTCGAGTTTCCATCGCCCCCTGGCGGCTCGACGATTTTGTTGCTTTAAGGCTAAAAGTTTGCATCACAAATTTATTAGTCGCGTGAGGACAATTGCATGCTTATCAACTTAAGAACGATAGACAACTCGGCGTCGATAAACTCCGACATTTGCATCATTGGCGCGGGCGCCGCCGGAATTACGATCGCACTCGAATTCGCCGGAAAGCCGGTCCAGGTCGTGCTTCTGGAAAGCGGCGGAACGGCCCCCGACCTCGTGACGCAATCTCTCTATGATGGGGACCATCTCGGATTGATGCATGAGAGGCTGGACGAATCCAGGAGCCGATATTTCGGAGGCAGCACGAATTGCTGGGGCGGCTGGTGTCGCCCGTTGGACGAAATAGACTTCGAAGCACGGTCGTGGATGCCCAACAGCGGATGGCCGTTCGGCAGGGACGAGTTGCTTCCCTATTACAGACGCGCGCACAGTTTGCTGGAGCTCGGGCCCTTCGACTATGGATATGATCACTGGGCTCCCGCTTTGGCGAGGGAGAAAGTGGCGCTCTTTCCAATCGAAGGCACGCGGCTTGACAACGCGATCGATCAGCTCAGCCCGCCAACACAGTTTGGCGCCGTTTATCGTCCGCAAATAAGCGAGGCGAAGAACATAAGGGCGTTCCTCTACGCCAACGTTACGGAAATCAACACGGACGAAACCGCCAAGACAGCGACAGGAGCGCAGGCGGCGACGCTCAACGGCAAAAGTTTCACGGTGCGCGCGCGAACTCGTTGTTCTCGCCGTTGGAGGGATCGAGAACGCCAGGCTGCTGTTGCTGTCAAACCAGGCTCAGAAGACGGGGCTTGGAAATGGACGCGATCTCGTTGGCCGCTACTATATGGATCATCCGCGCATCCGCGCCACCCAAGTCGTGCTTCGCGACCCTCGGCCCTATCGTCCGCTCTACGACGGAACCATGACCAAGATTCGTCATCTCGGCGAGCCTAACAAGGATAACGCCCACATCGCGGCGCATTTGACGACAAAGCCCGAGATTTCAGCGGGAGCTGCAGCTGCCTAATTCTCGAACCTGCCTCTCTGCGCGGTTTGCGAATGAAATGACGGAGGCCTATTTCGCGCTGAAGGCGATAAGACGACACATGTATCATCGCGGGCAATTCAACTATCCCTTCTGGAAAACGGCGCGCGCGCTGCTGCGCGAGCTGCCGATCCTCGTCGCCAATGCGCCTCGCACTGCAATAATCTTGGCCGATGTTATGTTAAACCCCGTATTGACAAGACATAATTATTGCCTGGAGACGAATATAGAGCCTGTTCCCAACCCCGATAGCAGAGTTACTCTCGGGCCGATGCGCGATCAACTCGGGCTGAATCGCGTTCAAGTCGACTGGCGGCTGACGGAGCAGGATCGAGAGCACTACCTCAAAGTGAACACATTGCTCGTAGAGGACTTGACCAAGAGCGGCGTCATCACCTCGTCCGCCGCGCCCGCGGATCCGGCGGAATTCTGGCCAAAAAACATCATAGGATGCTGGCATCACATGGGGACGACTCGGATGCATGCCGATCCCGCCAGAGGCGTAGTCGACGCCGATTGCAAGGTGCATGGGATGAGCAATCTCTTTATCGCCGGAAGTTCCGTTTTTCCGACCGTCGGCAATGATTTCCCGACGATTACCATCGTAGCGCTCGCGCTTCGTCTCAGCGCGAAGCTCGAAGCCGCTCTGGAGCAAGAACGTGCGGCGACCTCCCGACAAATATCTACATTGGCGTAGTGATCGTGGCCGAGGATTCGCAGATTGCTGATTGTCTCCTTCGCGTTCTTCGCAATGCTGGCGACGCCTTCGGATGGAATGAATTTGCTGAATAACGCTTCGACCGGCCAGCGCGTCATTTTCGAAGATCGAAGCTAAGGGCGGACTCTGCGCCGCCCGAAAAGGACGACCAGCCCTGAATTGCAGCCGGGAGCTCCATCGGCTTCAGTTGATTGAGACCGCGGGGCGCGTCCTTTCAATTTGGCGCCGGCCTCAGATTGATTCATGAGCTTCGGCGGGCGTGCGTCCCAAACGGATCCCCCCAGCGGGACGCGCTCGTCGCCGCGACCCCAGCCGGGCTTCGCCCGCCCAAGGCGTCCGCCTCAAATTGACCTTGACAGCTAAATCATGAAAAATGAGATAGGTCAGGACTACCCTGACAATAGTTGTAAAATATGAAGACTGATATAACCCAACATTATTTACCACGAAAAAGACACTTATTTATAATGCTACTAACAAACTCGTCATATACGAACTTGCTCATCTGCGCTGTGCTTAAGATTGATAGGCGCAAATAGACCATTCTAAATCGGGATGCTTGGGGGATCAGCAAATGGAATTTCACATCAACTGGGACTGGAGGCGTGCGTTTGGCTTGACGGCGCTGGTCGCCGCCCTGCTCATCAGCCTAACCCCTATTTCGGCGTCAGGGCAGGCCTTGCCTGATCTGGTTGTAACTTCGATCTCGATAAACCCAGGATCGCCAAGCGCCGGTCAGGCGGCCACATTCACCGCGACCGTCAAAAATCAAGGAACGGCGGCCACGCCCGGTGGCGTGGTCGTCGGCGTCTCTTTTTGGATCGATGGAAGCGTCGTCTCCTGGTCTGACACCGATACCACGTCTCTTGCTCCAGGATCTTCGGTTACTTTAACCGCCAATTGGGGGCCTTCCAATTCGGCGGCTTGGACTGCGACGACCGGAACCCATAGCCTAAAAGCCTGGGTGAACGATGTAAATCGCTTCCCGGAAAGCAATACATCGAATAATACGTTTACTATCAGCTTCAGCGTATCAGCGGGTCTACCGGATCTTGTTGTTAGCTCCATTTCATTGAGCCCTGCGTCGCCGAGCGCTGGGCAGGCAGCGACGTTCAGCGCGACCGTCAAAAATCAAGGAACGGCCGCGACGCCCAGCGGCGTCATCATCGGAGTCTCTTTTTGGATCGACGGAACCAGCGTCAATTGGTCCAACACCGATACAACTTCTCTTGCTCCGGGAGCTTCAGTTACTTTAACCTCTAATTGGGGGCCTTTCGGATCGGCGGCTTGGACGGCGACAAGCGGAACCCATAGCCTGATGGCGTGGGTGAACGATGTAAATCGCTTCCCGGAAAGCAATGCGTCCAACAATACGCTTACCATATCGCTCTACATCTCAACCCCGAATTCGACCGGGGAACAAGCCAAAGCGTCCGACTCATTCGTCGATTCCATTGGCGTAAACACGCATTTTAGTTATGGAAACTCTCCATACTACACACAGTTCACTCAAATTATCGTCCCGGCGTTCGAAGCCTCCGGAATCCGCCACATACGCGACGGCAGTAATACGGCGGCCAGCTGGCAAACCGTCGATCCCGCGG
>CAWESJ010000158.1:0-4442 GCA_963811015.1 uncultured Alphaproteobacteria bacterium
TGTCATTGTCGCCGAGAAACCATGCGAAGGCGCGCTCCGCCCCGGCGCGCCATTGAACATCGCCGTCCGCCCGCGCCGCCGCGAGGCAGGCCGAGATCGTCGCCGCGGCTTCCAAGGCCTGCTGATCGAACGGCTTCGGCGGCTTTCGGCTCGCGCCGAAGCTCTCAGTGCCAACCGGCCTGAAAAAGCCGGCCGGACTGGTCTGCAGGGTCATCAGCCAGCGCAAGGTTCTGAGGCCGGCATCGACATAGGCGGGCGTCGCGGTGGACATCCCGGCGACGATCAGGGCTTGCGGCAAGCGCGCATTGTCATAGGCGAGCCATTCCTCGAACCATGGCCAAGCCTCGGTCTCGGAGCGAGCCAAAAGCGACATGAGCCGGTCAGCGAGCAGGCGGCGGACGCGCTGGGCGTTAGAGTCCGCCGCAACCGCGGCGCAATAGGCGTCTAGCCCGAGCAGGGCGAAGGCCCATGAGCGGGGCCAGCAAAAGCCCTCGACGGCTGGCAGGGCTTCGGCGAAGAGAGCCGCCGCCCATCGCCGCCGGGACGGGCTCACGTCGCTCAGCGCGCATTCGCCCAAGGCCCAGAGCGTTCGCCCATGGCTGTCCTCGGACCCCTTGTCCTCGAGCCATCTTCGATCAAAGCTCATGAAGTTGCGAAACCGCCCCGCATCGGGATTCCACGCGTGCTGGACAAAGGCGGCGAACCGCGCCGTCAGCGCCTCCGGCAGGGGCTGCTCGCCGGTTTTGCCGAGCGCGCAGGCCAGAAGCAGCGCGCGGGCGTTGTCGTCGACGCAATAGCCATGCGCGCGGTCCGGAACCGAATGGATTGCGTGCTGGAACAGCCCGGTGTCGTCGCACATGGACAGGAAATGACCGAGCCGCATCTCCGGCGCCGGCGGGAAGCTGCTCAACGGCGCGATTTGGGCGAGGCGGCCGATCAGTTTCAGCTGATGTCCCCGCCGGGCGCTTTCGAACGCGGCCATGTAGGCTTCCGCGCTTCGCGCCCATGTCATCGATCGGCTGCTTGCATAGGCGCGCTTGCGCATGGCTTTGCGCCGCGCGTCGTTTGTCAGCAAAGCTGCGATTTCGCCGCCTATCGCGGCCGCGTCGCCAAATGGGACGAGGACGCCGCGCCCGTCGGCCAAAAGTTCCCGCGCGTGCCAGAAGGGCGTCGAGACGACCGCTTTTCCCATTCCGAAACTATAGGCCAAGGCCCCGGAGGTGATTTGCGACTTCGTTGAGATAGGGCGTGACATAGACGTCGCACATTGAAATGAATTCAAGGAGCGTCGCCTGATCGACGAACTGGTCGAAAAAGGCGACGTGATCGGCGACGCCGATTTCCTTTGCGCGGGCGATGAGGCTTTCGCGATAGGCCTCGCCCTCCCTCTGAATGAGATTGGGGTGGGTCGCGCCGAGCACGATATAGAAGGCGTCGGCGCGGCGCTTCAGGATGGAGGGCATGGCGTCGATCATCACTTCGACGCCCTTGTTGGGCGAAAGCAGGCCGAAGGTCAGAATGACGGCCTTGCCGGCGAAGCCCAATCTGGCCTTGGCCTGGTCGGGCTCGGCGAAGGGGAAATCCGGAATCCCATGCGGGATGACCTCGATCTTTTCCGCCGGCGCTTGATAGACCGCGCGCAGCAGTTCGCGTCCCTTTTCCGCCATGACCACGACTTTCGACGAGGCGCGGACGATCCGATCGAGGACGCCGCGCTGCGCCGCCGTCGGCTGCGCCAGAACCGTATGAAGCGTCGTGACGATCGGCATGTTCAGCCGCGCGGTCAGGGCCAAGATATGGGCGCCCGCCTCGCCTCCGAAAATGCCGAATTCATGCTGGAGGGAGACCGCTTCGAACCGGCCCGCGTTCAGGAGGTCGGCGGCGTCCGCGTAATCCTCGATGCGGTCGTCCTGGACCTGGAAGCGAACCACGGGCGGATAATCGTAGGCGTCGCCGCGATCGTTCATCGCGACGACCGCGGTCTCCAACTCCGGGCATGACGCTGACATCGCTCCCGCCAGATTGGTCGTGAAGCTGGCTATGCCGCAACGGCGAGGAAGAAAATTCCCAATGAAGGCGAGGCGCTTGAGCTCAGTCAATGTCTGGTCTCCTTGGTTTGGTCATGGGATTGGTCTTGGGATCGGCCTCGGGATCGGCCTCGGGATCGGTCTTGGGATCGGTCTTGGGATCGGTCTTGGGATTGGCCTTGGGATTGGCCTTGGGAATGCGCTGGCGAGCCCGGCGCCGGCCCGCGACAAAGCGAAGCCGCCGAACGCGGGCGGCTCAGCGCGCCGGCGCTCCGCGCATCGAGATCACGGAACAGGCTAGGATTGGGTTTGGGGCCCGGATAGGCGAGCAAAGCCGTGAGCCCGGCCGCGCCGACCTCGATCTTGGCCTCGTCGGCATCGAGGAAGACGGCTTCGCCAACGGACGCGAAGGTCCGCCCGATCCCGGCGCTTCCCTCGAGGACAAGAACCCAGGTCTCCTGCTCGGCATGAAGCTCAAGGGTCGATTTCGGCGGCAGATCGATCCGCTCCAGCACGAAATGCGGGCTCGCCACGAGCAAGGTCCTGGCGTCGGTGAGGCGCTGCGGGGCCGGCTGCGGTTCCGCCGGCCCGGCGTCGGCCGCGGCCACGGCCGCATCGACATGAAGCTCGCGCGCCCGGCCAAAGTCGAACAGGCGGAAGGTCGTCTCGCTGCGCTGCTGGATCTCCGCGATCACGAGCCCCGCGCCAATGGCGTGGATCGCGCCGGCCGGGACGAAGACGACGTCGTCCTTCTGAACGCGCCGCCAGCGCACCAGATCCGCGATCGAACCGTCCGCGATCGCGCTGCGAAGTTGCGGGCGCGTAAGCCGCCGCTTCAGGCCGAGGGCGATCCTGGCGTCGGGCTTGGCGGAGAGAATGTACCAGGCCTCGGTCTTGCCATGCTCTAAATGAATTGATTGGGCGAAGGCGTCGTCTGGGTGAACCTGTATGGACAGCGGCTGCGAGGTGAACAAAAGCTTGAGAAGCAGGGCGGCGGCGTCGGCCTTCGCGCCGGGCCGCTGAAACCAGAGCTCGCCGATCGCCGCGCCGTCATCGGGCGCCTTGCTCCAGGGCGCCAGATCCATGCGGCCCCAGGGTTTGCGCACCGGCCGCACGCAGGCATGTTCGATCGCCAAAATTGTCTCCTGGCCGGCGGGGCGGCGAGCGATCGGATGCTGGACCTTGCCCCGATCGCCCGCCGAGGAATTCAAGGGTTTCAATCTCGCTGAGCGGTCGGCAAATCTCCTGTGACGTCCACATGGGCGACATCGCTCGCCGGAAGCAGCGTTTTTTCCGAAAACCTGAGATCGAGGAGACGGCCGTCATCGGTCAGAAGCTGGATGTCCTTGCGGCCGAACACATCCTTCAAGGCGGACGCCGGCGCTCTGATCTCGCCGCATCCTGTCACGCCGGCGGATTTGTTGACGTAGCGGTCGAAGTCGTAGGAGGCGCGCGCGATCGCCTCGCCATTGCGCTTCAGCACGCCGCGCCCCGAGAGTCCGCCGAGATAACGCATGATCGATGTCCTTCCAGATCTTGAAGCGGTAGAGGTCTTGAAGCCTTATCGGACGCCGTGATGGCGAAGACTTGCGCGGGACGGCCGGAAATCGCTGCGGCGGGGATAGGCGGCGTCGCCGCCGCGCGGCGGAAGACACGGACGGAAAGACCACGGATCTCTTCCTCATCCGCGACGCGCCAAGCGGTCGCCCCGGGCTGAGCGCGCTCGACGGATGGCGGGGCGAATGGATGCTTGAACGCAACCGCCGTCTCCGTAATCCGGACGCTCACGATCCTCGCCTCAACCCTTCTTTTTCGCCATGCTGATGGGGGCCAGCGCTCCCTTGGTCAGCCCCGACGCGGTCGGCGCGACCGGCGCCGGCTTGTTGGCTTTCGGCTTTCGGATCTCCCTGTTGCCGCGCTTTTGTCCTTTGGCCATGATGCGTCTCCTGTAGGTTGGATCGATCGACGCGGACGGCGAAAATGAAAAGCCCCGCGATTCTTGCGAGGCGCGGGGCGATCAGGCGATATGCGCCTCGCCGCGCGTCACGCCGCGGCGTTGCCGCGTCTCAAGCCGCCAGTACATCCGTGGTCGGCTTGTCAACGTGGCGACGCCGGCTTCGGCGGCCCAGAGCCGCCGCAGCGCAGTTAGTCCAGAGCCTTGAGGTTTTCGGCCGACATCTTGCCGCTCTTCCGGTCGGCGACGAGCTCGAAGCCCACCTTCTGACCTTCGCGCAAGTCGCCGAGGCCGGAGCGCTCCACGGCGCTGATATGAACGAAAGCGTCGCTCCCGCCATTATCCGGCGCAATGAAGCCGAAGCCCTTCTGGGCGTTGAACCATTTGACGGTTCCCGTTGTCATGGAACCCCCTTTCACAAAGATAGATCTTGCTTGCCGGCGAAGCCGCCAGCCGTCGAA
>CAWESJ010000159.1:0-6546 GCA_963811015.1 uncultured Alphaproteobacteria bacterium
TTCCGTGGGTTGCGGGGCGCGGTGCCGGTCTGCGAGGGCTCTCATGCGGCCATTCGCGCGCATTCCGGCGCGTTTCGGCGCTCGGTCTCCGCCGGCAAAATTCGGTTTCCCGGCGCGCTGGTCGTCCGCAGCAGGGCTGATGCTTAGGGGCGCTGAAATGCGCGCTCGCGCCCGCAAGGGTTTTGGGGTTTGCGGCGGGGCAAATCGCTGGCGCCGTCAGCTTCGAATGGAATCCTCGAGGCCGAGGAGGACCCATTGTTCCGGCCAAGCCGGCGGCAGGTCTTGGCTTCGGCGATGTCGCTCTCTTCGCGGTCAGTTCGCTCCAGGGTCGTCAGATAGCGCGCGATGCCGGCGTCCACCTGCTCCATGCGCTTGGCGACCTTAGTCAGTGTGAAGTTCTTGTCTCGGTTGTTGACCGCTTTGAACTTGCTGCCGTCGATCGCCACGATGGCCTTGGTGAACAGGTTGAGCCGGCGGCAAAGCTCGATGAACTGACCGCACGCCGCTCTGATGGCCGGACCATTGTCGCGACGGAAGTTGGCGATGGTCTTGAAGTCCGGCGCCAAGCGTCCGGTGAGCCACATCAGCTCGATATTGCGCTGGGCCTCCCGTTCAAGGCGGCGGCTGGACTGGATCCGATTGAGATAGCCGTAGAGGTAGATCTTCAGCAGCGTCGACGGATGATAGGCGGGCCGACCCGTCGCCGCCGGGCGAACGCCCTCAAAGCCAATCGCCCCGAGATCAAGCTCTTCAATGAAGACTTCGACCACCCGGACAGGGTTGTCCTCGGTCACGTAATCGTTGAGTGTCTCCGGCAATAACAACGGCTGCCGTCGGTCTTCACCCTCGACGAAACGCCCCATGACCGGCCCTCCGATATCGAGCCGATTCTAGCAAATTCAGAGGCCTTTTTACACAGTCTGGACCCAAGTTCGTCGTTCCAAGACCAGCTTCTGTTTCTCCGAAGCGGTCGTTCACAAAGTTGTGGCGCTGAGTGCAAACGCCCAAAGCGGTGCTTTAGGAGATTCCAATCTTTGTTCCAGATTGAAACGAAGGCGGATATTCACGCCGCTACCTGTGGCGATCGGTGGGTTTGGAGCACGAACGTCCTTTGCTGGGATAGACCTTGAATTGCGCTCAGTTCGTGGAGGTCGAAATTCCCAAGGCTTCTAGGTCGCTCTCTCGGATCTCATTGGTGATCGGAAAATACCCGCCTTTTTCGGTCTGCGCCTGGCCGTCCTTGGAGAGAATATATTTGATGAACTCGGCCTGCCGCGCGTCGAGGGGCTCGTTCGGCTTTTTGTTCAAATAAATGTATAGGTACCGGGCGATCGGGTATTTGCCAGAAAGGGTCGCTTCAGCGGACGTATCATAGCATGGTCTGCCGTAAAATGCGGCCAAGGGGACAGTGCGGACGCCGTCCGTCTTGTAGCCGAGTCCGGAATAGCCGATTGCGTATTTGTCGTTGGCGACGTTCTGAACGACCGCCGCCGAACCGACCTGCTGCTGCACGTCTTCCTTATAGTCACCGCCGTACAAGACAGTTTGCTTGAAGAACTCGTAGGTTCCTGAAATAGAATTGCGGCCGTAAATCGAGATTGGCTTTGTCTCCCATTCTCCGGTCATGCCAACGTCGCCCCACGTTTTGATGCTCTTGCCGCCACTGCCTTTACGCGTTGAAGAGAAGATCTGATCCAGTTGCTGCAGCGATAAACATGGGATTGGATTATCCTTGTTGACATAGACAGCTAGCGCATCGATCGCCACACGGAAGTGCGCAGGCTTATAGCCATATTTTTTCTCGAAGGCGTCGGTTTCGTCGGCGGTCATCGGCCGTGACATCGGTCCAAACTGCGACGCGCCTTCGAGAAGCGCCGGCGGCGCTGTAGCCGAGCCTTTGCCCTCGATCTCGATTTTCACGCCGGGATATTGGCCCTCGAACGCCTTGGCCCATAGCGCCATTTCGTCATTCAACGTGTCGGACCCAACCGACTTGATCCGCCCGGAAATCTCGCTGACGGCCTGGTAGGCGGGAAGGTTCGAAATCCAGCGCGATCGCGCCAGTTATCGCCACGATATTCGCCGCAAACACAGCACCGATGAGTGTCAGGTTCATGGGAATTTCTCCTGTTGGAAAAGGGCGCCGGGTTCAACTCCGGCAAATCCTGAAACAATTCCACTGTAGAATGCTTGATCTCGGTATAGGCCGCCCGCGCTGATCATTTTGCGCTAAGCGCGACCCGGGGCCCCAATTTTTCCGCTTCCTCCTTGCGCTCGCTGTATCGATTTGTAAGATAGGCGGAGGCGTCGCGCGTAAGCAGCGTGAACTTCATCAACTCCTCGACCACATCGACAACCCGATCGTAATATGGCGAAGGCTTCATCCTGCCGCCATCGTCGAACTGCTCATAGGCCTTGGCGACGGAAGACTGGTTCGGGATCGTGATCATGCGCATCCAGCGGCCCAGCACGCGCATTTGATTGACTGCGTTGAATGACTGCGAGCCGCCGCTAACCTGCATCACCGCAAGCGTTTTGCCTTGCGTCGGCCGAACCGCGCCAATCGAGAGCGGTATCCAATCGATTTGCGCCTTCAAGATGCTCGTCATGGCGCCGTGGCGTTCGGGACTGCACCACACCTGCCCTTCGGACCAGGCTGAGAGTTCACGCAATTCCTGGACCTTGGGATGATCGATAGGCGCATCGTCTGGCAACGGCAGGCCGCTCGGGTTGAAGATACGCGTTTCCGCGCCGAAGGCTTCAAGCAGGCGAGCGGCTTCCAGCGTAAGAAAGCGACTGAACGATCTTTCGCGTAGCGATCCATAGAGCAACAAGATCCGCGGCCGGTGCGTCGCCGGACGTGGCCGCAGCGCAGCGGGATCAAGAAGTTCAAATGCCGCCGGGAGTAGGTTTGGGAGGTCTGTCAGATCAGGCGACACGGCGCCCCGCCGTGTCTATAACGACCTCGCCGTCTTCTTTGACGAAGGGGCCAAAGCTGGAGTTCGGCAGAAGATCGAGGACCCTCTCCGAGGGCCGGCAGAGGCGCGCGCCGAACGGCGTCTCCACGATTGGCCGATTGATCAGGATCGGATGCGCCAGCATGAAATCTATCGGCTCTTCACCGCTTTGTCGGATCATGGCGAGCGTATAGCGGGATGTTCCGCAATCTGGGTTGTGATAGATGGTGATGGTCATAGGGCCGGCTTCTCTTTCCCTGCGACGAGCCGCACAGCGGCGCCGCGTTCGTACCAATCCTTGCTTCGGTTGACGATCCAGACAACTGACAACATCACCGGGACCTCGATCAGCACGCCCACAACTGTGGCGAGGGCCGCCCCCGACTGGAAGCCGAACAAACTGATCGCGGCCGCAACCGCCAGCTCAAAAAAATTGCTGGCTCCGATCAGCGCCGAAGGGCCGGCGACGCAATGCTGCTCACCGAGCGTCCGATTAAGAAGATAAGCAAGGCCCGAGTTGAAATAGACCTGGATCACGATGGGCACGGCCAGAAGACCGATGATCGCCGGTTGCGCGATGATCTGTTCGCCCTGAAAACCAAATAGCAGAATCAGCGTCGCGAGCAGGGCGACGAGCGACAGCGGCTGTAAGATCCGGAGCATTGCGTCCAGCGCGCGCTGTCCGCCAGCCGCTAGAAGGCGTCGCCGCAGAAGCTGCGCAAGAATGACAGGCACGACAATGTAGAGGCCGACGGAGAGCGTCAGCGTCGCCCACGGGACAGTGATCGCCGAAAGGCCAAGCAAGAGGCCTACAATCGGAGCAAAAGCAACCACCATAATGGCGTCATTGAGCGCCACCTGCGACAGTGTGAAATGCGGCTCTCCCTTGGTGAGGTTCGACCAGACGAACACCATCGCGGTGCAAGGCGCAGCCGCGAGTATGATCAACCCAGCGATATAGGACTCGATTTGGGTTGCTGGAAGGTAAGGCCGAAAGAGATGTCCGATGAACAGCGAGCCCAGCAGCGCCATGGAGAACGGCTTGACCGCCCAATTGATGAACAAGGTCACGCCGATGCCGCGCCAAAAAGAGCCGACCGTACGCAACGCCGAGAAGTCGATGCGGATCAGCATGGGAATGATCATCAGCCAGATCAGCACGGCGACGGGAATGTTGACCTTGGCGAGTTCAGCCGCGCCGATCACATGAAACACGCCGGGAAGGAGATGGCCGAGCGCGACCCCCACGAGGATGCACAGCGCGACCCATATCGTCAGATAGCGTTCAAAGATGGACATGGTTCAGCTTACTTTCAAAGGCGATGACGGCGCGGCTTCCATTGAGCTGATAGCCCGCAGGCGCGCCGAGCGCGAGCATGGCGGCGCAGATCGCAAGACGGCATCAGCTCATCCTCGCGGGGTCGAGTTCCGTTGCGGCTTTGGATTGGACGGCCATTGGCGTGGCGCCCTCCATCGCACCGATGTCCGCGAGCTGATGCTTCAACGTCGATAAATCGAGCGATTCGATATCCAAATTGACGAAAGCGCTGATCCGTGCGCCCAGGCGCCGGTAGGCTTCCATGAAGGCGGCGCGCTTCTCGGCATCGGTTCCCTTAACTGCGGCGGGGTCGGGAATGCCCCAATGGGCGACGAGCGGGTGACCCGGCCAAAAAGGACAGGATTCTCCGGCAGCGGAGTCGCAGACGGTGATGATAAAGTCCATTTTCGGCGCGCCTTGAGCGGCGAACTCATCCCAGCTCTTCGAGCGAAATCCGGCCGTATCGTAGCCGAGGTCTTTCAAAAGGCTGAACGCGTGCGGATTTGGACGACCCTTAGGCTGGCTCCCCGCAGAAAAAGCGCGGATGCGCCCGGCGCCCTCCCGATTTAAGATTGCTTCGGCCATGATCGACCGCGCCGAATTGCCGGTGCAAAGGATCAGAACGTTGTAGGTTTTATCGGACATAAATCCCTCGCGTTTGGCTGGGAACGGAAGCGCCGCGCCAGTTGAGGCGGAGACGTCGCAAGCTTGTTGCGTCATGCGGCAGCAATCCTCCAGGAGGAAAGCGCCGAGTTGCAGAGCGCGATTGCGATTTGCGGCATAGATGATCGATCGGCCCTCGCGACGCGACAGAACGAGCCCGGCTTGTTCGAGCAGAGTGAGATGGGTCGAAAGCGTGTTGTGAGGAACAGCGAGGAGCCGCGCTACGTCGCCCGCGGCGAGGCCATAGGGGAGATACCGCACCAGGAGGCGGAAGATCTCGAGACGCGAGGGTTGCGAGAGCGCGGCTAGAATCTTGACCGCGTCAGACGCCTCGAACCGGTTCTGGATCGGATCGATTGGCGCGGTTGCGGAGAATGAAGGTTTCATTTGTTTCTCTGTTGGACGCGCCCGGTCAGGGCGCAGGCCAGCGCGGCATGGGCGCAACGCTTCAAGCGATGTCCTTGGCGGGGATGACTTTGCCAATGTCGTCCAAGCGCCTTTGCAACGAAAGCTTGTCGAGACTCTTCAATGGCAAGGCGCAAAATAAGGAGATGCGATTTGAAAGCATTCGGAACGCCTCCGCGAAGGCGAGATGCTTCATAGCTTCAGAGCCTTCGAAGGCGGCTGGATCGGGAAGCCCCCAATGCGCCGTCATGGGCTGCCCTGGCCAATAAGGGCATTTCTCCGCCGCCGCGTCGTCGCAGACAGTAAAGACGAAATCGAGCGGCGGCGCCTCCGCGCGGGAGAACTCATCCCAGCTCTTCGGACGTAAACCCTCTGCCATATAGCCGGCCTTCTGCAGGGTCGCGAGCGTATAAGGATTGATTTCGCTCTTTGGGTGCGAGCCCGCGCTGAAGGCCTTGAACTTGCCGGCCCCGAGCCGGTTTAGGAGAGCTTCGGCCATGATCGATCGGGCCGAATTTCCCGTGCACAGAAAGAGCACGTTGAGCAGTTTTTCCGTCCCCATCTCCGCCTCCAATGCGCTAATAGCCTTCGATATGTCTATATTAATCGACATAACGAAAAATACAAGCGCGGATATTTGGATTTCGGGGGCTAACGCTCAAGGTCTGGATTTGCTCGCACACAGATATGGAACTCAGCCAAGCCGCCGTATGACCGCTTGTTGCGCTCTCCCGCAGCCCGCTGGCGCCGCCGGAACGGTCCGGGGTCGACCCAAGTTGCCGTGCCCACGCTGGCCATCTGCTACGTCCAGGCGAATGCCCGGGAGCGGGGCGTTGCATTGCTCAAGGACGACACGCTGGCCGCCGCCGAGGCCGACAGTGAAATCCAGCGAATGGCTCGCCACATACTTCGCAGTCGATGGCGACTCCAGCGAGGCCCTCCACTGGCTGCGCCGCGCGATCTACCTCGGCAACGAAAACTATCCCGCGGTTCCAGAAGATCCGCGTGGAACAACCTTCGCACCAACGCGGACTTTGAACGGATTCTCGAGGACCTGAAGAAAAGCTTCCCGCAAAATTCAGAAGACGTGGAAGCGATTGCTTGAAGAAGTGCCGGCCGGAGAATAACCAACTTAGCGAACAATCAAGATGCGCTCGTATTGCTGGTATTCCGGCTCCCACACATAGGCGTGAGTTCTTTGGT
>CAWESJ010000160.1:0-7591 GCA_963811015.1 uncultured Alphaproteobacteria bacterium
TTCAACGACCACAATGGCGTCGTCGACGACGAAGCCGGTCGCGATCGTCAGCGCCATGAGCGATAGGTTATTCAGGCTGAAATTCAGGAGATACATCGGGCCGAACGTCCCGATGATCGAAATCGGCACGACTATGCTTGGAATAAGCGTCGTGCGCATGTCGCGGAGAAAGGCGTATACGATAAGAGTCACAAGCGCGACTGCGATCACCAGGGTCGTTTCCGTGTCGCGCAAGGAGGAGCGAATGGTCGTGCTGCGGTCCGCGGTGAGCG
The DNA here is from genome assembly GCA_963811015.1 of uncultured Alphaproteobacteria bacterium. Classification (GTDB taxonomy): domain Bacteria; phylum Pseudomonadota; class Alphaproteobacteria; order Rhizobiales; family Beijerinckiaceae; genus Methylocapsa. The sequence continues at coordinate 273 of CAWESJ010000160.1, forward strand.
AGATCTCTATATCACTAGGCATGGCCGCTTGGAGACGTGGAAGTTCCGCCTTCACGCCGTCCACGGCGTCGATGATATTTGCGCCGGGCTGGCGAAAACAGGATGAGCAGCACCGCGCGCTTTCCATTGGCGAGGCCTTCGTTGCGGAGATCCTCGACCGAGTCCAGGACTTCGGCGACGTCCGTGAGGCGCACCGGCGCGCCATTGCGATAGGCGATGACCAGCGGAAGATAATCGGCGGCGCGGGTCGCTTGATCATTGGTGTAGATCTGCAGCCGCTTGCCGCCGCCCTCCTCAATTGTTCCTTTTGGGCTGTTGGCGTTGGCCGAAGCGAGCGCCGCCCGCACGTCCTCCAGCCCGACGCCATATTTCGAGAGCGCGTAAGGATTGATCTCGACGCGCACCGCCGGCAGCGCCGAACCGCTGACGATGACCTGACCGATGCCATTGAGCTGCGAGAGCCGCTGCTGCAGGATATTGCTCGCCGCGTCATACATCTGGCCGGCGGTCTTGGTTTTCGACGTCAGGGCCAGGATAAGGATCGGCGCGTCGGAGGGATTGACCTTAAAATATGTCGGGTTGCTGCGCAGGCTCGTCGGCAGGTCGGCGCGGGCTGCGTTGATCGCGGCCTGCACGTCGCGGGCGGCGCCGTCAATATTGCGATCGACATCGAACTGCAGCGTAATGTTGGTTGAGCCCAGACTGCTTCTCGATGTCATTTCCGTGACATGGGCGATCTGGCCGAGGTGGCGTTCAAGCGGGCTCGCCACCGTGGCTGCGACCGTATCAGGGTTAGCGCCGGGGAGTTGCGCCTGCACGTTGATTGTTGGAAAGTCGACCTGCGGCAGGGGCGACACGGGCAGCTTGAAAAAGGCGAGAGTCCCGGCCAAGGCGACGCCGATCGCAAGAAGCGTGGTCGCAACCGGGCGCGCGATGAATGGGGCGGATAGATTCATTCCGCCGCCTCGGCGGAAGGCGGCGAATTTTGCGCGCGGCGGCCGGAAAGCCGGAGCGCGAGGCGATCGAAATAGAGATAAATCACCGGTGTGGTGAAGAGAGTGAGAACCTGGCTGACAACGAGGCCGCCGACGATTGTGACGCCGAGCGGATTACGAAGCTCGGAGCCGGTCCCGGTTCCAAGCATCAAAGGCAGCGCGCCTAGGATCGCCGCCATGGTCGTCATCAGGATCGGGCGAAACCGCAGGAGGCAGGCCTGAAAAATAGCCTCGCGAGGCGGCAGGCCCTCGGAGCGCTCCGCGTCGAGAGCGAAGTCGATCATCATGATCGCGTTCTTTTTGACGATGCCGATCAAAAGAATGATGCCAATTACCGCGATGACGTCGAGCTCGCCGCCGGACGCCATCAAGGCGACGAGCGCGCCGACCCCGGCCGAGGGCAGCGTGGAAAGAATGGTGATTGGATGGATGAAGCTCTCATAGAGCACGCCGAGAACGATATACATCGTGACGACCGCGGCGATGATCAAAAAGACCTCGTTGCTCATCGAGGCGCGGAACGCGCCGGCGGCGCCTTGAAAGGCGGTGACGAAACTTGCGGGAAGGCCGATCTCCTTCTCGGCCGCCTCGATCGCCTCGACGGCGGCGCCGAGCGACGAGCCGGGCGCGACGTCGAACGAGATCATCGTCGCGGGAAATTGCGAGAGGCGTGTGAGCAGCAGGGGGCCGGTGCGCTGTTCGACATGCACGATCGCGTTGAATGGAACTTGCCCGTTCGATGTCGATGACGACGATGGCAAATACAGGGAGGAAAGATTGGCGAGCGCGCGCTGCACCGCGGGGTCGGCCTCCAGGATGACGCGGTACTGGTTCGACTGGGTGTAGATTGTCGAGACGATGCGTTGCCCAAATGCGTCATAGAGCGCGTTGTCGACTGTCGTCGGCGTAATTCCAAACCGGGCGGCGGTGGCGCGATCGATCACGAGGTCCACGGCGAGGCCTTGTTGTTGCGAATTGCTCGAGGCGTTGGCGAGGTCTGGAAGCCCGCTCAGCTGCTGCATCAGGACCGGAGTCCATTTCTTGAGTTCGGCGGCGTTGGGGTTTTGCAGGATAAAGTTATATTGCGCGCGGCTGATGTTGGAGTCGATGGTCAGATCCTGCACGGGCTGCATGTAAAGCGAGGCGCCGACGATCCCGGAGACCTCCTTTTGCAAGCGGCGGATGATCGCGCTGGCGGGAAGGCCGCGCTCCTCCAGCGGCTTGAGATTGATCAGGAGCCGGCCGCTGTTCAGCGTCATGTTGTCGCCGTCGACGCCGATGAACGAGCGACAGGCTTTCGACCGCCGGATCCTTCATGATCGCGTCGGCGAGCTGGCTGCTGAGGCTCCGCCATGGCCTCGAAGGAGATCGCTTTGCGCGGCTTGCGAGATCGCTTGGATCATGCCGGTGTCCTGGACCGGGAAAAAGCCCTTGGGGATGACGACATAGAGGGCGACGGTGAGGCCGAGCGTCGCGACCGCCACGAACAGGGTGAGCGGCTGATGGCGGAGCACGACGTCGAGGGCGCGGCCGTAATGCGGCAATCATGGCGTCGAAGGCGCGCTCGGCGGCGAGATCGAGGCGGCTGCGCGCGGCGTCGGCGGCCGATGATGAATCAGCCTCGCGCAAAGCATCGGCACCAGGGTCAGCGACACGACCGCCGAAAACACGATGGTGACCGCCAGCGTGATCGCGAATTCATGGAAGAGCCGGCCGATGACGTCGCCCATGAACAGCAGAGGGATCAGCACCGCGATCAGCGACACGGTGAGCGAAATGATGGTGAAGCCGATCTGCTCCGAGCCTTTCAGCGCGGCCTCCAGGGGCGTGCTCGCCCTGCTTCGACATAGCGGCTGATGTTCTCGATCATCACGATCGCGTCGTCGACGACGAAGCCGGTCGAGATCGTCAGCGCCATGAGCGAAAGATTGTCGAGGCTGAACCCGAGCAGATACATCGCGACGAGCGTGCCGACGAGCGACAGCGGGACCGACAGGCTGGGGATGATGGTCGCCGGCAGATTGCGCAGGAAGATGAAGATCACCAGCACGACGAGGACGACGGCGAGCGCAAGCTCGAACTCGACGTCGGCGACCGAGGCTCGAATGGTCGTCGTGCGGTCGCTGAGGATGGCGATGTCGACGGCGCCGGCAGGCTCGTCTTGCAGCCGCGGCAGCAGCGTCTTGATCTGGTCCACGACCTCGATGACATTCGCGCCGGGCTGGCGGCGGACGTTGAGGATGATGGCGGGGGTCGCGTTGGCCCAGGCCGCGAGCTTGGTGTTTTCAGGGCCTTGAACGACCGTGGCGACGTCGCCGAGCCTGACCGGGGCGCCGTTCCGATAGGCGATGACCAGAGTGCGGTAGCCTTCCGCGCTCTGGATCTGGTCATTGGCGTTGATCGTCGTCGCCTGGGTCGGCCCGTCGAAATTGCCCTTGGGCGAATTGATGTTGGCGTTGCCGATCGTGGTCCGCAAGTCGTCGATGTTGAGGCCATAGGCGGCAAGCGCCTGCGGCCTGAATTGGATGCGCATCGCCGGCCGTTTGTCCGCCGCTGATGCTGACCAGCCCGACGCCTGGCTGTTGCGAGATCTTTTGCGCGAGCCGCGTTTCGGCTAATGTCTTCGAGTTGGATCAGAGGCAGGGTCTTCGAGGTGACCGCGAGCGTGAGGATCGGGGCGTCGGCGGGATTGAACTTGGCGTAGATCGGCGGCGTCGGGAGATCGCTCGGCAAGAGATTGTTCGCCGCGTTGATCGCCGCTTGAACCTCCTGTTCGGCGACGTCGAGGGCGAGTTTCAAGTTGAACTGCAAATTTATGACCGACGCCCCGGCCGAGCTCGCCGAAGTCATTTGACTGAGGCCTGGCATCTGGCCGAGCTGGCGCTCCAGCGGCGCCGTCACCGACGAGGTCATGACTTCCGGACTTGCGCCGGGTAGGAAAGTCCGGACCTGAATCGTCGGATAATCCACTTCCGGCAAAGCCGACAGCGGCAGAAATCCGTAGGCGACGCCGCCGGCGAGCATGATCGCGACCATCAGCAGCGTGGTCGCCACCGGACGAAGGATGAAAAGCTGCGATGGATTCATCGCCCGGCTCCAACCGGCGTTGTGAGCGCGGGCCGCGAAGCGCGGGATCGCCGCGGTCCCTGACGCGACATTATTTGCCCGCCTGCGGATGGCTGCGCCGGCCTCGCGAATCGCTTGCTTTGGGCGCTTCGTCGCCCGCCGCTTTGCCGCCGCTGCCGGCTTGATCGCCGCCGCCGGCTTGATCGGCGGCGGGGATGAACACCTGCGCGCCATCGCGCAACCGGTCGGCCCCATCCACAACGACGAGATCGCCCGGCGCGAGCCCTTTGGCGATGGCGACCATGCTTCCATCGGCAGGCCCGACTTCGACCGGCCGCACCGAGACGGTCTTATCGGCGCCGATGAGATAGGCGAAGGCGCCTGGAGCGCCGCGCTGGATCGCGGCCGCCGGCGCGGTCACGACATTGGCGAGCGTCTTGATCAACAGCCGGGCGTTGACGAATTGGTTTGGAAACAGCTTGTCGTCCGGATTTGCGAATTCGGCGCGCAGCTTGACGGTCCCGGTCGACGTGTCGATTTGATTGTCGAGCGTGATGACCTTTCCGACCGCGAGTTGGTTGACGTTGGCGCGATCATAGGCGGTGACTTCGAGAGTCTTTCCCGCCCGCATCTGCGCCATGATTTCGGGAAGATCGTCCTCCGGCACGGTGAAGATCACCGAGATCGGATGCAGTTGCGTGAGAACCGCTATGCCTGTGTCGCTCGTCTGCACGTAATTGCCGGCGTCGACGAGGCGCAGCCCGACGCGCCCGTCGATCGGCGAAACGATATGCGCATAGGTCAGGTTCAGCTTCTGGGTGTCGATCTGAGCCTGATCGTTCCTGACCGAGCCTTCATATTGCTTGACGATATAGATCTGATCCTCGGCCTGCTGGCGCGCGATCGAGTTCTGCTTGATGAGGATTTGATAGCGCGCCTCATCCATTTTCGCCTGATCGAGGAGGCCCTGGTCGTGGATGAGCAGGCCTTCGGCTTGTTTCTCGGCGACCTCAAACGGCCGCGGGTCGATCTGGGCCAGAAAATCGCCCTTCTTGACCGTCTGGCCTTCCTTGAAGGCGACCTCGGTGAGCTGGCCGTTCACCTGCGTTTTCACGGTCACTGTGGCGAGAGGGGTGACAGTGCCGAGCGCCGTCACGATGATCTTTATGTCGCCAAGGCCGATCGTCGCGGCCCCCACCGGCTGAGGCGCGGCTTGTTGGTGATTGCGGCTGGCGTCCTTGGAGGATCGAAGCGTCGTCGCAACTCGGTAGACGCCTAGGCCAGCCAGAACCGTGAGGCCGAACAGAAATATCGGCCCGAAGCGCCGGCTCGGTTTTGTCTTTGCGTCGGGCTGCGCGATCTCTTCTTCGCGGGAAGGCGGCTTCTTGTCGCGAAGAAGGAATTCGTCTCCAGTCTTGTCCTCGCTTGTTCGGGTTCGATCATCCATGTTTGGCGTCCAATGCCGAAGCCGCGCGCCCGCGCTTTGCCTGGGGCGGCCGGGCTGTCATAACCTGGCGCGCCTTACAATGCGCTTTCCGCCCGATGAGCGTTTCGCAACAATGCAGGGCCGCCTCCATCGCGCGCAAGTCCATATTATATATCGGGCTCGGAATCCGCCGCAAACTTGGCGAGAAATGCGTCAAGATGGCGGCTCCCTTCAATCAATTCTTCGTTGGCGGCGCAAAGAGTTTTATTTAGAGCGCGATGGCGTTGGCTTAAGAGACCTTGGCCATCTCCAATGAGGCCATGATTTAAAGCCAGGATGCGCGCCGAAGATCTTCATCCTTTTTCGGCTTGCTCTAGAGATGCGGCATGGGATTTTGCGCTTCGAGCTCATGGCTGCCTGGCAGGAAGATGGCGCTCCATCCGCCGCCGAGCGCCTCGATCAGGGAGACGCTGGCGAGATAGCGGTTCTGCCGGATCGTCAGGTCCAATTCCTGGTTGTTGAGCAGCATGGCCTCGGCGACGACGACGGCGGTGAAGGCGATCGTGCCGGCCTGGTATTGATTGAGGAGAATGTCGACTTCCTCCTGCGCCGCCTTGACCGCTTCGCCCTCGACCTTGGCCTGGCGCGCGTAGATGCGCAACGCGGCGAGATTATCCTCGACCTGCTGAAACGCGGTCAGCACGGTCTGGCGGTAGCTGGCTACGCTTTGGTCGAACGTCGCGCGCGCGGCCTCGATCTCGGCGCTGTGCAAGCCGCCGTCGAAGACGGTTTGCGAGGCGGCGACCCCCGCCGTCCACATTTCATGTGCGAGATTGAGCGCCAGCGCATGCGGGCCGGTGAAGCCGAACGAGCCGTTGAGGCTGATGTTGGGATAGAGCAGGGCGACGGCGGCGCCGATCAGGGCGTTTTCCTGCTGCATCGCGCGTTCCGCCGCGGCTATGTCGGGGCGGCGCTCGAGCAGGGTCGAGGGCAGGCTCACCGGGATGCCCGGCAGATTATTCGCCAAGGCTCCCTTGGAAATCGAAAGCTCCGCCGGCGGCTTGCCGATCAACACGGCGATGGCGTGCTCGAACTGCGCCCGCGTCACCCCGACATTGATCTCCGAGGCTTCCGTGTTCAACACTTGCGCCTGCGCGGTCGCGACATCGGCTTTCGAGACGGTCCCGGCCTTATATTGGTTCTGGGTGATTTCGAGCGTGCGCCTATAGGCTTTCACCGTTTCATGCAGCAAAGTCTCCAGCGAGTCGGCGGCGCGGAGATTGAAATAGGCGAGCGCGAGCAGGGCCTGGGCGGAGAGCGTGGCGTTGGCGAGATCTGCGGCCGAGGCCTGGGCGTTTGCGACATTGCTTTCGACGGTGCGGCGGATCTGGCCCCAGACGTCGAGGTCCCAGCTGGCGCTGGAGAACAGATCCGAGGTCACGATGGTGCTCGCTCCGAGCGCCTTGCCGAGATGCGTATCGGTTGCGGTGTAATTGGCGGTGATGGTCGGGAACAGGCCCGCCTGCGCCTCCTTGACGAGGGCGCGGGCCTGGCGATAGGCGGCCTCGGCGCCGATGACGTTCTGGTTGGAGATCTCGACCTGGCGCTCGAGCCAATCGAGCTTGGAATCCTTGAAGACCGCCCACCAAGCGCCGCGGTCGATCGCGTCGGCGGGCGCCGCCTGCTTCCAGCCCTTGAGCTCCTTGTATTTCGAAGGCTCCGGCGCCGGCGGGCGCTCATAATCCGGCCCAACCGTGCAGGCGCCTGGAATCAGGGCCAGGACGAGCACAAAGGCTGAACCGAGACGGCGGGGCTTGAACAGGCGCTCGATC
>CAWESJ010000161.1:0-8510 GCA_963811015.1 uncultured Alphaproteobacteria bacterium
TGCCAAAGCGGTGATCGGCGAGTACGGGCTCTCCATTGCGGATCGCACGGCCCAGTCGTACAAGCCGCTGGACTATTGCACCCAGTACTCGGAGTCAGACTTTCATTTTGTCTCGCGCATTCTGGAGGAGAGCGGTATCTGTTACTGGTTTGAGCATACCGATCAGGACAACAAGATCGTGTTGGGAGATGGGCGCAATGCCTATCAGAACTGTCCTTTGTCGGCTCAGGTCCACTACGCTTTGAATGAGAAGGGGGAGGAAGGGTCCTACGGGTCGGCGGTGATGGAGTTCACGGCGACCTCGACCATGGTGACGGGAAAGCACTCTACGCGAGACTACGACTTTCGCACCTATGCTCCGCACGATGTTCCGGCAAAGAATAGCGCAAGCGAATTTGGCAAGAACGGCTTTGAGTCCTACCGCTATCCCGCGGGGGAAGAAGGTTACGTCAAGGAAACCGGCAAGCAATTGAGTTCGCCTGATTTTGCAACCTTGTTTCTTGAGACTGACGTGCTCAGCTCCGATGCCACGGCCAAGGTATATAACGGCATGGCCAATGCGCGGTCGTTTTCAGCGGGATACACGTTTGGCATGGAGAAGCATCCCAGATCGGCGTGGAATCGGACCTACTTGCTCACGTCCGTCAGCCACCAGGCCAGCCAGGTTCCCTCGTATCGATCCGATGCCGCGGCGTATGGGTCTGGATACACCAACCGGTTTTCTGCGGTGTCCTCCGACATCGTTTTCAAGCCTGCCAAGACCGCGACAAAGCCCCGAATCTACGGGCCGCAAACGGCATTTGTGGTAGCGCCAAGCGGTGAAGAAATGTACATCGACAAGCTCGGCAGAGTGTGCATCCAGTTCTTCTGGGACAAGCTGAGAAAGCCGAATACGGTGGACAATACCTGGGTACGGGTGGCGCAAAGCTGGGCGGGGAACGGGTGGGGAACCTTCTTCTGGCCGCGATTGAAAGACGAGGTCGTAGTGCAGTTCCTTGACGGAGATCCGGATAATCCGGTGATCGTCGGCTCGGTATACAACGGCGTGAATGTGCCCAAGTACAAGCTCCCCGACCACAGCACGCGCTCTGGAGTGGTGACAAAGAGCAACGCGTAAGCACACCGTAATTTGGAAAGAATACGGCGCAGGCCGTCAATGTAAAGAATCAGAAACGGCAAAAATGGCGACTGCAATCAGCCGGCCGGAGGTAAAATAGGGCTTATCAACAGAAGGATAAACACAGGTGCCGAAGTCGTACCGCATAGACATAAACGCAAGAAAAGCAATCGATATGATAACAACAAACAAACTCCCAGCCAGGGCAGTGCGGCAAGACCCGTCAGACCTGGTTTTATCAAGAATAAGGGCAAGCAGGAAAACACCGGACGAGATTACATAAAACCCGTCCATAAACGCCGATGCTATTATCCTGTTATGCCAGACAAATTCGCCCCGCCAGAAGGTTTTTATTTGGCGGGGGCGAGATCGCGCCGAGCTTTGGCGGCGATCAGATCATCATCGCATATGGCGCGAATGGGCAATTGCTGACGACCGACGGCTTCGCCCGGATCGTCGCGCCGGGCGACAAGCAGGGCGGCCGTTTTGTCTCGAATATCGCCAAGATCGAGGTCAGAAATATTCCGTAATATGCCGGGGCTGGACTATTCCTGAGGCCAGTCTGCTCACAAGGGCGATCCGGGTTAGGTGTTCGCGCCTTGGCCTTGCGGACCCAAGCCGGGAGGAGGCCGCGCGCGCCGCGATAGATGGCGCGCGCGTCTTCCTCAAGCGATAATGTCCGGCGTCAGCTGATCTTCGAGAAAGGTCAGGCGGTCGCGCAGCGCGAGCTTGCGCTTCTTGAGCCGCTGGATTTGCAGTTGGTCGGCGCCGCCGAGATCGAGCAAGGCCTGGATCGCGGCGTCCAGGTCGCGATGCTCCTGCCGGAGATGTTCAAGCTCGGCCTGCAACAAGGCGCGCTCCTCGTCGCTCATTTTTTCCGCCATGAATTGCGATTCCCCCTGTCTTTTAAAGGCGAGGCCAAGCTTCGGGCGCGAAATCCGGTCCGGTTGAAATGGAGTCATGGCCAGGGCTCGGCCGCGCGCGGTCTTTTGACGCGCGCGGTTTCCGCTTTCGTCAATCCAGCGCGAGGGAGCCTCGACCGATCGTTTGGGACGACGCGCGAAAATATGTTCGGCGGCGGCTTCGGGCAAGCGCAATGACGAGCTTTGCGATTTTCTCCGATTTGCGCGTGTGGTTTCAAAATTTGAAGTGAAGCTTTTAAGAAGCGCCTTCTTGATTTTGGAAATCTATGGCAGATTAGAGCGACGTAAGAAAAGGCGGCCACCGGTTATCCGGCTACGTCTCGCTCTAATTTCTTGGAGTTGATCGCGTTCATGATTGTGGATTGAATCAATCCAAGATCACCTCGACCTAATGGCGATGCAACGACCTTGATGAAAGGAGTTCTGCATGTCCCTTGAAACTCATCTGACCGCGCTCACGCAGCGCCATGAGGCGCTCGACAAGGAAATAACAAAGGAACTGGCGCGCCCTGCGACGGACGAACTGAAACTCGCCGAATTGAAACGACGAAAGCTCCTGCTCAAGGACGAGATCGCCAAATTGCGCAGCGACCAAACCGTCGCCGTCCTGCATTAGAGCCAGCTCTGAAAGACGGTCATCGACCTCTCGACGATCAGAGCATGCTCCTCCTCTTCGATTTTGAGAAATTTGCTTGCGATCAGATTGTTTGATCTGATCGGAAGGCCTCCAGCTTGTGGATTCGTTAAGAGCGCATCCAAGGAGGGTCGAGGCGTGCATGACCGCGCCGGGAAGGTTCGCGCCAGCGCGTCGAAGCGCGCGTCGCGAGGGGCCTGACGCGCCTTAATTTATTGAAGACCTGCTCGATCGAGTTGCGCTGGCCGTAGAGCCTAGAGCGCGTTCCGAAAAAGTTGACCGACTTTTTCGGAACATGCTCTATTTCTCGGCGCCGACGGGCTCCGGAGCCGGCCCCCGCGTCAAATATGGATCGCGCGCTTGTCCACCGCGAGCGCGGCCTCCTTCACCGCTTCCGACAAGGTCGGATGGGCATGGCAGATTCGGGCCAAGTCCTCCGCCGAGCCGCCGAAATCCATCAGCACCGTCGCTTCGGCGATGAGTTCGCCGGCGGCGGCGGCGATGATGTGGACGCCGAGAACGCGGTCGCTCGCGGCGTCGGCGAGGATCTTCACGAAACCCTCCATGCTGCGCATCGCCCGCGCCCGTCCATTCGCGGTGAAGGGGAATTTGCCGACCTTATAGGCGATTCCCTTGGCCTTGAGCTCCTCCTCGGTCGCGCCGACGGTGGCGATCTCGGGCATGGTGTAAACGACGGCGGGAATCGCCTCGTAATTCACATGGCCATGCTGCCCGGCGATGATCTCGGCGACGGCGACGCCTTCCTCCTGCGCCTTGTGGGCGAGCATGGGGCCGCGCACGACGTCGCCAATGGCGTAGACGCCTTCGATATTGGTCTTGAACCGATCGTCGATCACGATGCGGCCGCGGTCGAGCGCGACGCCGAGCGCCTCGAGCCCGAGGCCTTCGCTGACCGGGCGGCGGCCGATCGCCACCAGCACGACATCCGCGTCGAGCGTCGTCGCCGCGCCGCCCCCAGCGGGCTCGATAGAGACCTGGAGCCCTGACGGGCCTTTTTCGATCTTGGCGACCTTATGGCCGAGATGGAACTCAAAGCCCTGTTTCTGCAGAATGCGCTGAAACTGCTTGGCCGTCTCGCCGTCGAGGCCGGGCAGGATTCGGTCCAAAAACTCGACCACAACGACCTTGCTGCCGAGGCGGCTCCAGACGGAGCCTAGCTCGAGGCCGATGACCCCCGCGCCAACGATGAGGAGCCGCGCCGGAACTTTGGCCAGCGAAAGCGCGCCGGTCGAGGATACGATGGTTTCCTCATTGATCTCGACGCCGGGCAGTCGCGCGACGTCCGACCCAGTGGCGATGACAATGTTTTTGCCCGCGAGCCTTTGTGTGGAGCCGTCTTCGGCTTTCACCTCGACCTTGCCCGCCGCCTTGATCGAGGCATGGCCGAAGAAGGCGTCGATCTTGTTTTTCTTGAGCAGGAACCCGACGCCATTGACATTGGCGGCGACGGTTTCGTCCTTGTGCTTCATCATCGCCGGGAGGTCGAGCCTCGGCTTGTCGACCATGACGCCGAAGCCAGCGAGCTCATGCGCCGCTTCGGCGAATTTCTCCGAGGCGTGCAACAGCGCCTTGGAGGGGATGCAGCCGATGTTGAGGCAGGTCCCGCCATGGGTCTTGCGCTTTTCGACCACGGCGACCTTCAGGCCAAGCTGCGCCGCGCGGATGGCGCAGACATAGCCGCCGGGTCCGGTGCCGATGACGATCAGATCGTAGGACATGGGACCTTTCAGGCTTAGAAATCAAAGAACTGGAGCATGTTCTCGTCGAAAAAGTCGGTCAAGTATTTCGGAACATGCTCTAGCTGGCGAGGCGAAGAATTTCGGCTTGGCGTTTGGCGCGGCGGCGAAGCTGGTCGGAGCCGAAATCGACCTCGTCGCCGCTGTCGTCGAGCCAATAGATCGCGTGCCCATGCTCGGCGAGCTTGACCGAGTTGAAGGGTTCAGGGGAGCCGCGAAGAAAGGCGAAAACCTCGCCTTCGGCGATCACCGGCCGCAAGTCTACGATGGCCTCGTAATTGTCCAGCCAAACAATTTTCACGACGCCCTGAAGTATGGGCTCGACGCTCTTAATGCGAATGATCTCGCTCATTGTAGCCTCGTTGGCTTCCGCCCGGCTCCGATGTCCGTCCAGGCGCTCATCAACCCGACCCGATTCTTCTCTACCCAGGCAAGCACTGCTGCTAGCTTCGTCGGCGGAAGCGAGCCGCGCAGGACCTGCGGAGGATCAATTTGTATTTGTGCCGCGAACTCAGCGAAAACGGCGTGGAGATGCGGCGGTGGATGTTCGTCGAAATAGAACTGGATTTTCACGTCATCGACAATCGCCACTGTCGGCATCACTGACCCAAACTCTCGTTTCCAACATCAAGTGAATTCCAACGCGCGCCGCATTTTCACAAATCCAACACCAGACGCGCCGGATCTTCCAAGGCCTCCTTCACCCGCACCAGAAAGGTCACAGCCTCCTTGCCGTCGACGATCCTGTGGTCGTAGGAGAGCGCGAGATACATCATCGGGCGGATCTCGATCTTGCCGGCGATGGCCACCGGCCGCTCCTGGATCTTGTGCATGCCGAGAATGCCCGATTGCGGCGCGTTGAGGATCGGAGTCGACATCAGCGAGCCATAGACCCCGCCATTGGTGATGGTAAAAGTTCCGCCCTGCAGCTCGTCTATGGCGAGCTTGCCGTCCCGCGCGCGCTTGCCGAGATCGGCGATGGCCTTCTCGACGCCGGCGAGGCTGAGGCGATCGCAGTCGCGCACGACCGGCACGACGAGCCCCTTATCGGTGCCGACGGCGACGCCGAGATGGTAGTAATTCTTGTAGATCAGATCCTCGCCGTCGATCTCGGCGTTGACCGCCGGGACCTCCTTCAAGGCGCCGACGCAGGCCTTGACGAAAAAGCCCATGAAGCCGAGCTTGGCGGCGTGCTTTTTCTCGAAAAGATCCTTGTATTTGCTCCGCAGCGCCATGACTTCGGTCATGTCGACCTCGTTGAAGGTCGTCAGCATGGCGGCCGCATTCTGCGCGTCCTTCAGCCGGCGCGCGATGGTTTGGCGCAGCCGCGTCATGCGCACGCGCTCCTCCCGCGCCGCGTCCGTGGGCGGCGCCGGCGCACGGACCTGAACCGGAGCGGCGGCTGGCGCCGTCGGAGCCGGAGCCTTGGCGATATATTCAAGCACATCGCCCTTGAGCACCTGGCCACGTTTGCCTGATCCTTCAATGGCGTCGGCGGCGAGGCCGTGATCCGCCGCGATCTTGGCGGCGGCCGGCGAAGGCGGCATGGCCGGCCCCGGCGCGGCTTGCGGCGGCATGGATTGAGGCGGCTCCGGCGCGGCCCTGGGCGGCGGAGAATGCGCTTGCGCCGCCCCGCTTCTGGCTTCGGCCTTGGCCGGCGCGCCGGCGCCGTCCGCGATCTGCCCCAAGAAGCGCGCCGACCTCCACCGTGTCGCCGTCGCCGGCCGCGATCTCGGCCAAGACGCCTGCGGCCGGCGCATTGACCTCGAGCGTGACCTTGTCGGTTTCCAGCTCAACGATCGGCTCGTCGGCGGCGACGGCGTCGCCCGCCTTCTTGAACCAACGTCCAATCGTCGCTTCGGTGACGGATTCGCCCAGGGCCGGAACGCGGATTTCAATCGTCATATTGGTCACGCCCGCCATGCGGCCTTTCGAGGAGTTTCGTCGCGCGAGCTTTATTCTACCGCATTTTCTTCACCCGAACCGGCGCCTGTTCGCTTGAAAACGCTTTTAAACGACGCTTGCGCGCTTATGCCTGGATCACGCAGGCTCGGAACCTGAGAAAACCTCGTCCAAAATCGTCCTCAGCTGCGCGAGATGTTTCGACATCAGCCCGGTCGCGGTGGCGGCCGAGGCCGGCCGGCCGGCGTAGCGCGGCCGCTTGGCCTTGCCGCCCGACCTGCGCCAGCACCCATTCGAGATAGGGTTCGACGAAGCTCCAGGCGCCCATGTTCTTCGGCTCTTCCTGGCACCATAGCACATCGGCCTGCTTGAAGCGCGACAACGTGGTCGCGAGCGCCTTCAGCGGGAAGGGATAGAGCTGCTCGACGCGCAACAGATAGACATCGCCCGCGCCGCGCTTCTCGCGCTCCTCGAAAAGATCGTAATAGATCTTGCCGGCGGAGAGAATGACGCGGCGGATCTTGGCGTCCTCGGCGAGCGCGATCGTCTCGCCTTCCGAAACCTCGGCGTCATCGGCCAGAATGCGATGGAACGACGAGCCGGCGGCCATTTCGGCGAGTTTCGAGACGGCGCGCTTGTGGCGCAGAAGCGATTTCGGCGTCATCAGGATCAGCGGCTTGCGGATGTCGCGCTTCAATTGCCGGCGCAAAATATGAAAATAATTCGCCGGCGTCGTGCAATTGGCGACCTGCATATTGTCTTCGGCGCAGAGTTGCAGATAGCGCTCGAGCCGCGCCGAGGAATGTTCCGGACCCTGGCCTTCATAGCCATGCGGCAGCAGGCAGACGAGGCCCGACATGCGCAGCCATTTGCGCTCGCCCGATGAGATGAACTGGTCGAAGACGACTTGCGCGCCATTGGCGAAATCGCCGAACTGGGCTTCCCAGAGCACCAGCGCATTGGGCTCGGCGAGCGAATAGCCATATTCGAAGCCGAGCACGGCTTCTTCCGAAAGCATTGAGTTCAAGACCTCGAAACGGGCCTGCCCGTCGCGAATATTGTTCAAGGGAATGTAGCGGCCTTCGGTCTCCTGGTCGAACAGGACGGAATGCCTCTGCGAAAAAGTGCCGCGCTCGCTGTCCTGGCCGGAGAGCCGCACCGGATGCCCCTCGTCGACGAGCGAGCCGATCGCAAGCGCTTCGGCCGTCGACCAATCGAGTCCCGCGCCGGTCTCGATCATCTTGCGCCGGCTGTCGAGGAGGCGGCGAATGGTGCGGTGGAGCTCGAACCCTTCCGGCGCCATGGCGAGGCGCAGGCCGATCTCGCGCAGCCGCTCGATCGCCACGCCGGTGCGGCCGCGCCGCGCGTCCTCGCCGCCGGCGAGCGCCGGCTTCAGGCCGGCCCAGCGGCCGTCGAGCCAGTCGGCCTTGTTCGGCTTGTAGGATTGGCTGGACTCGAACGAGGTTTCGAGATGGTGGCGCCAGTTCGCCTGCAGCTTCTCGACCTCGCCCATGGTCAAGACGTCCTGCGCGACGAGCTTTTCGGCGTAGATCTCGAGCGTCGTCTTGTGCGAGCGGATCTTCTTGTACATCAGCGGCTGGGTGAAGGCCGGCTCGTCGCCCTCATTATGGCCGAAGCGGCGATAGCAGAACATGTCGATGACGACCGGCTTGTGGAATTTCTGCCGAAACTCGATCGCGATCTTGGCGGCGTAGACGACGGCTTCGGGATCGTCGCCGTTGACGTGGATGATCGGGGCCTCGATCATCTTGGCCGTGTCGGACGGGTAGGGCGACGAGCGCGAATTGCGCGGCGTGGTGGTGAAGCCGATCTGATTGTTGATGATGAAATGGATCGAGCCGCCGGTGCGATAGCCCTTGAGGCCGGAAAGCCCGAAACATTCGGCGATCACGCCCTGGCCGGCGAAGGCCGCGTCGCCATGGATGAGCAAGGGCAAAACGGCGGTGCGGTCGACGACGTCGGCCAATTGATCCTGCTTCGCGCGGACCTTGCCGAGCACGACGGGATCGACGATCTCGAGATGCGACGGATTCGCGGTCAGGGAAAGATGCACCCTGTTGCGGTCGAAATCGCGATCGGAGGAGGCGCCGAGGTGATATTTGACGTCGCCCGAGCCCTCGACGTCATCCGGGGTGAAGGATCCGCCCTTGAATTCG
>CAWESJ010000162.1:0-7350 GCA_963811015.1 uncultured Alphaproteobacteria bacterium
AGGGCGCGGCTTCGGCGCGAGCCGGCAGCCCAACGAACGGCGAGGCGCCTGGAAACAGCGTCGCCGGCGCCGGGCTCGGCGGGCGGTTTACCGGCTATACCGTCGATCTTGAGAGCCTAGCCATAACGATGAAGACCGACATCCCGATTTTGCAAACGCCCGCCTCAATCCAGGTCGTGCCGCGCGAGCTTATGGACGATCAACAAGCTATCACCGTCCAGGATGCGCTTGTCGGCAATATCAGCAGCGTGCAGCCCGCCAGCGGAAAAAAAGGACCGTACGACGGCTTCATTATCCGCGGCTTCGACAACACAAATATATATCGAAACGACTTGAGGGTGCCTTCGATCATCAATATCGAAACCGCCAATTTGCAATCAGTCGAGGTTTTGCAAGGGCCCGCGGCGATGCTCTTCGGACGCCTCGAGCCAGGCGGAATCGTCAATCTCGTAGTCAAGCGTCCTCTGGAAACGCCCTATTATTCGGCGCAGGAGCAAACCGGCTCATGGGGACTGACCCGGACAACGGTCGACGCCACTGGCCCTTTGACCGCCGACAAAACCTGGCTCTACAGAGTCAACCTCGACTATGCCCATAGCGACTCCTTTGTTGATTTCGTGACGAATCAAAACGCCTTCATCGGCCCGACGATCACTTATCATCCTATCGAACAATTCCGGTTTAACCTGGACGCCGAGTACCAAAACACAATCTACGTTGACAACACGGCTGGCATTCCAGCAATCGGAACAAGGCCCGCTCAAATCCCAATCAGCCGCTATCTTGCGGACCCGGCCGTCACGGTGGTCAATCCCAGCCGACAGGAGCGGGAGTTCATCGGCTATGACTGGACCTTAGACATCTCCAAGGATTGGACCCTGACCAATCGCTTCGCCTTTTCGAATACGCTTCAGGCGCAAAGGCTCGACGGCCTCGCCACTGTTAATGCGACTACAGGCCTCATTACACGCAATGTCTACGATGTTAATGTTCAGCGCCTTACGCTTTCCAGCAATCTCGACCTGAATGGCAAATTCGCCACTGGCCCGGTGAACCACGCAGTCTTGATCGGGACCGATTACTATAGTTCCGACATCCCCGCCTACGGCTTCACCGGCAAAACTCCGGAAGTTGGGCCGATCAATATGTACTTCCCCGTCTACAACTTTTCTGGGTATGTAAAGCCGGAGAATAACTTCTATTACCATGGCGTTAATGAACTATGGAAAGGCGTCTATGCGCAGGATATGTTGTCTTTCGCCGAGGACAGGCTGCATCTCCTCATCGGCGCAAGATATGATTGGGCCGATTCCAGCGTCGGATCTAGCTCCATCTCCTTCGCCCAGGCGAATGGACCATACAACGCGACAACAGGTACTGGGTTGCAAAACGGATTCGATCAAGCTCTCAGCCCCCGTTTCGGCGCAGTGGTGCAGCCGACATCTTGGCTGTCTTTCTTTGGCGATTTCTCGCAATCGTTCGGCGCCACCAATGCTCTGCCGGCGCCGGGTAAGCCGCTTTTCCCACCCCAAGTTGCTTTGCAATGGGAAGGCGGCGCGAAGGCGGAGCTTCTTGACAAGCGCGTGACGGCGAGCGTGGCATTCTACGACATCACCAAGTCGAATGTGGCGGAAACGATTCCCGGCACGCAGTTTTCAACGCTGGTCGGTCTCGTCGAAAGCAAGGGCGCTGAATTCAATGTCGCTGGCCGCATCAATGAGAATTGGAGCCTGATCGGCAGCTACAGTTTCGACGACGCGCGGATCACACAGGACGCGACCAAGACAAATGTCGGACATAGGTTGCAAGACGTCCCGCTGAATGCTGGAAATATTTGGGTGAAATATGACGCCTATGGAGACTTGACCGGACTTAGCCTCGGCGGCGGGCTCTATATCGTAGGCGAGCGCCAGGGCGACAATGCCAATGACTTCCAATTGCCGGCCTATACGCTTGTCAACACCATGATCATGTATCATTTTCAGCCAATGGCCTGGCCTTGGGTCAAGAATTTGACAGCCCAGCTGAACGTCAAAAATTTGCTCAATACAACTTACTACACCTCAGCGGCCTCCCGCACATCTATTTATCCAGGCGAGCCAAGAACCATCCTCGTCTCCCTTCGTGCGGAGTTTTAAGTGATGCTCCGCCCCTTCCTGATCTTGATACACCGCTGGGCGGGCCTCGCGATGACGGTCTTCCTTGTCCTGGTCAGCGTCACCGGCAGCGTGCTCGCCTTTAAGAGCCAGCTTGAACATTTGATCAGTCCCCAACTCTTCGCTGCCCCGCGGGCCGGCGTGGCGCCGCTCGACCTCGCTACGTTCGCGGAACGCGCCGAGGCGATGGCTCCGAACGGGCGGGCCACACGCGTCTCTTTCGCCGAACCTGACCAGATTGTCGTCTGGATGAGCCCAGGAAACGATGCGGCAACCGGAAAGCCCTACGAGCTTGGCTTCGATCAGCTCCTGCTCGATCCCTGGACCGGGGCCGAACTCGCTCGCCGGACGTATGGCGACCTCTCCGAGGGTTTCGTCAACCTGATTCCCTTTGTTTACCAGCTGCATTGGACGCTGGCGCTCGGCATGCCGGGCGAGCAGGTGCTGGGCGTCGTGGCCCTGATATGGACAATGGATTGCTTCATTGGCTTTTTTCTCACGCTTCCTGCAGCCAGGAGCGGCATGTGGCGGCGCTGGAAGCCCGCATGGCTGATAAGGTGGAGAGCGCGCGCCTTTTGCCTGAATTTCGACCTACACCGGGCCAACGGCTTGTGGCTCTGGCCAATCCTTGTTATCTTTGCTTGGTCCAGCGTCTACATGAATTTGAGGAACACAGTCTACACTTTGACAACCCGTGCGGTGCTGGAATACAAGACGGCTTTGACCGAATTAGGCAAGCCTGAGCTGACCGTTAAGCGACCTGCCATCGGCTGGCGCAGGGCGCAGACTATCGCAGAGACCCTCATGGCTGAAGAGGCGAATTCGCGAGGCTTTCAGATCATGAGCCCCGTTGCATTGGCCCTCGCCGCCAAAAAGGGCGTCTATATCTACTGCGTTCGAAGCAGCCTCGACATTCAGGACAGTCTCGGTAAAACGCAAATCTTTTTTGACGCCAGCACTGGCGCGTTGCGCCTCTTCGTGCAGCCCACCGGCCGGTACACGGGAAATACCGTGACGTCCTGGCTCGACGCTCTACATATGGCCAATGTTGTCGGCCTTCCCTACCGCATTTTCGTCTGCCTGCTCGGCCTAGCGATCGCCTTACTATCTGTCACGGGCGTCTACATCTGGTGGAAAAAACGCCAGGCGCGCCAATTCTCCAAGAGGCGGCGTGATGCAGCAACTGCGGCGGCGGAGGCTATGGCCGAATGAAGAAAAAGTGGGCATCCGGTTGAGCGCGACAAGCCGCTCGCGGCCGTCATCGACGGCAGTTGCGACCTCAACCACGCAGATCAAGCGCACCGGGAAACGCTCGCCAAGAACAAGGCGAAGGAACGCATTCGGCTGGGTCGATAGCTCAAGGCGGCGCTCGCGGCGAATGACGCAGCCGGCGTCATCAAACTGATAGATGACTCAGTCTCCGTCGATCCTGCGCTTCAAGGTGAGTTTGGTCTCTTGAAACTGCGCTTTTTGGCGAAACATGCTGAATCCAAATCCTTGGCGTTGGAATAAGCAGCCAATCTAATAGACGTTGTTGGCCCTCTTGATGTCGAGCTGCTGCTCTCGTTCCGCGTCAGGCTTTTGGGCGTCAAATCCGACCCAGAACCAAAGGCCGCTGCGACCCCGGATGCGGACATCACAAAACTCGTCGTCCAACCGACGCGTCGGGTCAAATTTTTGCTCGTTCAAGATTGGCCGCTTGATCCAACGCCGCCCTATGTCTGGATGCGACTCGAGTTGCATTTCGCACGGGCGCTTTTCGCCATAGGGGGAGTCGACGATGAGTTTAGAAGGATCGACGGATTGGCGAAGTTCTGCCGTGGTTTCCTCTGATTTGGTCGTGGCTCCATCATGCATTTTGGCTTCATCAGGGAGTCTTCCTGACCACGTCGTCGACTTGGCGCGTAGGACAGGCTCCACCGATAAATTTCAGCGGTTCCTTGGCGACTCGTGCCCGTAAAAAAGCAAAGCGAATGCACAGCCGACGTGTTTATTTGTCCATTCGGCGGCCGTTTGGCGGCGATCCAAAGCGCGCCAACTCCGCCGGTTGGACGCGGGACGAATGACGGATGATACGCGTTTGACTCGTCTTTCCGAGCGTCTATCCATTGAGGCGTTGTTTTCGGTCTGTGCATCGTTTGTGTTGTTCACGACGCGCTTGACTTACTATAAAGATAGCAATTTCGTGACGTTGAACTGTAGTGGAAGCGTCGCACTTCGGCGGCCGGTCTCCCGACTGGGCCAAAGCAGGCGAAATCCACAGCGCCCTCGGTGGCGGATGACGCGATCGCCTTCCGTAGGCGCACATTGCTGCCGCTCGACGACATCCTTTATGCGGTGCAGCCGACCCTCCCGCATCTGACGCTTTCCTCGCTGGATCGTCGCCTGCAGCGTCACGGGATCTCCCGGCTGCCCCAGGTCGAGGGTGAGGTGCCCGTCAAGCGCAAGTTTTTTGGCGCGTCGCCTCTGGCTTTGGGAATTGGCGAATGCAGCGATCTGCGTCAACCGCTAGAGCATTTTCACGAAGCGTGGCGATGTCCTGAATTTGCGATGTAATTTGCGCATTCCTGTGGTTTGAACGTGGCAAGCGCTTGAGCGATGGCATTGACGAGCGTCTCGAAAGTTCGCGCCGCGGCTTTTCGCAGCAAGGCCTTAAGCTTTGCGAACGCCTGTTCGATCGGGTTGAAATCGGGGCTATAGACTGGCAAGTAGCGAAGCGTCGCACCCGCGCGCGCGATCGCTTCCCTGACGCCGGCGACTTTGTGGCTGCCGAGATTATCCATGACGACGACGTCGCCCCTGCGCAAGGTCGGGGCGAGAAAATGTTCGACATAGGCCAAGAAGCTCGCGCCGTTCATCGGCCTGTCCAACACGCAGCGCGCTGTGATCTGATCGCAACGCAAGGCGCCGACGAACGTCGTCGTCATCCAATGCCCAAACGGAGCGGAGGCTTTGAGGCGGCGTCCGCGCGGGGCGCGGCCATAAAGCCGGACCATATTCCTCTTTGCTCCTGTTTCATCAATGAAGTCAGCCTGTTCCGGGTTCAGATCGGGCTGGCCGGCGCGCCATTCCTCACGCGCCTCGGCGACATCGGAGCGGTCTTGTTCGGCGGCGCGCAGTGACTTTTTTTTTAGCGTCAGCTAGAGGCGCCGCAAGCTGTTCCAAAGGCGACTCACGCTGACCTTCATGTTGTGCTCTGTAAGGAGCCAGGCCTGTAGTTCGGCGAGCGTCGCGTCTCGTTCGCTTGAGACGCGGGCGAAAAGACGATCGCCGGGATCGACGATCACTTCGAAGGGCTGCGCCTGGGCATAGAGCGGAAATCGCGCCCAATCCGGTTTCTCCGCATTGACTTCGCACCACCTCCAACTATGGCGGTAGCAGAATTTCAAATGTTCCGCGGGGATGAGGATGAAGCGCTTCCTTCCCTTGATCTGAAAGAACAGATTGTGCGTCAGCAGGCAGTCGAAATGCAGGGGCGTGAGACTATGCGCCGGGCCCAGAAAAACCTGCGCGAAATTCACCCAATTGTTGCGGTACCATGCCGGAAAGTCGTCGGCCGGAAAATGCTCCAGATCGTCTGCGGCCTTGGGCAGAAGCGCCGTCAACGGAATATCGTGCAGATAGGCGGACTCCTGAGCAGTCTCTCCCGACGAACACCCCTCGTGAGCTTCGAACTCGGACAGATAGTCATCAAGCGGCTTACGGACGACCTCACTAGTCGACTCATGCAGAATTTTGAGCGGAACCTCGCGCACGCGGGCGCGCCCACGCAAATAACCGCCGCACCCCACCTTGCCTTTGCGCGCCCGCCCGAACCCCCTCTCGACATAGGACAGCGCCGACCTGACCGCGCTTTTATGGGCCTGCATGATGATCTCCCGCTCGGCCTCTGCCGGCGCGAAGGCCCAGGCGAGCGAGACCGACTTGTCGGCCGAGGAACAGCGATCGATATAGTCGATGCGCGCTTGCGTCGCCGACAGCGCCTCTGCGAGCTGACCCGGCCGAAGCGCCTCGCCATCGGCGCGCCGGCCGGCGGCGATATGCGTGAGCTACGAGACCCTGCATCGATGGGCGAACAAGTTCGACCGCACATTTTCTGAACAAATCCGCTGCCGAGCTCCCGCACGTGGCGACAGGCGGCATCTGGACGAGGTTTGTCCTTTCCATCGCTGGCGAAACTTGCCGGCTCCGGTGCGTGGTCGAGTAGTATGGCTTAGTGCTCGGCGCTCTGTTCAAGAAACGGAGAGGCCGACGAGTTGCACAGCGCCTCCTGACGAAACTCATGAATGGCGCCGTCAACCGCCACGCCGCGCAATCACCGATCAACTTAAGCCTACGCCGTGGCGCGCAGAGAAACGAAGCGTCGCGTCGAGCATCGCCAGCAAAAGACCTCTTCTACATCGCTACAGCATAAAGTAGCCAACGCCGCGCGCCGTGACCGCGCCTTTGGCGTGTGGCGTGACGACCCTTGCAGCATGATAAGCATTCAAAATTATGCCGAGCCTTTCTTCCGCTAGGCGGCGTTAAGCTGTGGGCGCCGTAGCAAGGCATTTTTCCGGGGCACCACGCAAGCAACGTCTTTTTAAAAAAAGTTTCATGATTCGAAATTAATAAAAATCCTTTTATACCATTCGCCCTACAAAAACGGCGAGGCGACGCCTATCATTACTGCCGGGCTCTGTTGTCAGCAACAATATTTGAGCTGACCAAGAATGGAGATGACCATGAAAATCATTATCAGGAACGCGACCATGTGGAGGGTTGCGGCGTCGATCGGGATTGCCGCCGCAACGCTGGCCGGGTCGATCAGCATGGCTAACGCCCAGCAGACCAGCCAATACCCCACCTATTCCTATTACGGCGCCTATCATAATGCAGCGCCGCCTGCCGCACTTTCACGCTGGGACCGCAGCCGCTTCGATTGGTCCGGCACGCGGGGCCGCGAAGGCTTGGGTGCGAGCCCAATGCGGCCGGAAGGTCCTGGTAACGTGTCTGATTGATCGAGTAGCTGCTCTATTACGAGACTCGTTATGGCTGTTGTATACGCTCAGTGGGCGGCATGACCCGAACAAGCGCTTATATCGCTGCGTCCATCGCCTGCTTCATGCTTTGCGTTCCAAGCCATGTGCTCGCAGGTCCGCGCCACGGAGAGAATCAGCAATACCTAAAATGAATCAAGCGCTAACATAAACAG
>CAWESJ010000163.1:0-16577 GCA_963811015.1 uncultured Alphaproteobacteria bacterium
ACGTTCATGCGTACCGCGGTTATGGCGGCGGCGATGACCCTGGCCGTCGGCGCCAGCGCCGCCGACATTTCGGGCGCCGGCGCAACCTTCCCCTATCCGATTTATGCGAAATGGGCGGACACCTATAAGAAGGAAACCGGCAACGGCCTCAATTATCAATCGATCGGCTCGGGCGGCGGAATTAAGCAGATCAAGGCGAGGACGGTGACTTTCGGCGCATCCGACATGCCGCTGAACCCCGCGGAACTCAAGGAGGCGGGTCTGGTCCAGTTCCCGACGGTCACTGGCGGCGATGTTCCCGTCGTCAATCTCGCGGGAGTCGAGCCAGGCGAACTCGTGTTGGATGGCCCGACGCTGGCCAAAATCTTCCTCGGCGAAATCAAGACCTGGGATGATCCGGCGATCAAGAAGTTGAACCCGAAAGCCAAACTGCCGTCGCAGGCGATTGTGGTGGTTCATCGTTCCGACGGCTCTGGAACGACGTTCATCTGGACTGATTATCTCTCCAAGGTGAGCGCTGATTGGAAGTCGAAGGTCGGAGCCAGCACTGCCGTCGAATGGCCTGCCGGCATTGGCGCCAAGGGCAATGAAGGCGTCGCCAACAATGTCATTCAGACGAGCGGCGCGATTGGCTATGTGGAGTATGCCTACGCCAAGCAGAATAAGATGACGTTCGTCGATATGATCAACAAGGACGGCAAGCGCGTATCTCCAGACGCCGATGGCTTTAAAGCTGCAGCGGCTAACGCCGATTGGGCCAAGGCCGACGGCTATTACGTGATTTTAACCGACGAGCCTGGCGCTAAGTCATGGCCGATCGCTGGCGCAACTTTTATCCTGATGCCTAAGGCGCCGTCAGACGCCGCCGCGGCGTCCGAAGCGTTGAAATTCTTCAAATGGGCCTATGAAAAGGGTGGCAAGCAGGCTGAGGAGCTGGACTATGTTCCGCTGCCTGCCTCGGTTGTCGCTTTGATCAAAAAGACCTGGGCCGCCGAGATCAAGGGGGCCGACGGCAAGGCGCTTGTAAATTAAAGCATGAGCAGGGGTCGAAGGAGCGGCATTGTCGGCCCCTCCTTCGGCTCGCCGCCCATGGGATTTCGGCGACGCATCCGGCGAAATGAAAAAGCAAAAGCAAAAGCGTCAAGGCAAAGCGTCAAGGATTGAAGCGATGGCTGATATTGCGATCGAAAGCGGAGTCTCCGCGCCGGCCGCGCAAAAGCGGGCCAAGGCTCTGCGGGGGTTGCAGATTCGCGACGCCGGTTTCCGCATCCTCACTTTAGCGGCCGCCGTTACTGTTCTGGTTATTCTCGGCGGCGTGATCGGCTCGCTGATCATGGGCTCCCTGCCGGCGCTCAGGACGTTCGGCTTCAGCTTCCTCACGACCGAGAGCTGGAATCCGGTGACGGAGAAATTCGGCGCCATGGCGCCGGTTTACGGGACGTTGATTACCGCTGCGATCGCCATGGTGGTGGCGGTGCCGATCGGCCTCGGCATAGCAATTTTTCTGACCGAGCTCTGCCCTTACGTCCTGCGCCGGCCGATCGGCATCGCGATCGAGCTTCTGGCTGGGATTCCTTCAATTATTTACGGCATATGGGGCCTTTTCGTCTTCGCGCCCTTCCTGCAAAGAAACGTTCAACCGGCGATCATCGGCGCCTTCGCCGACGTGCCGGTTCTGTCCACGCTTTTCGCCGGGCCGCCCTATGGGATCGGCATGCTCACCGCCGGAATCATCCTGGCGATCATGGTGCTTCCTTTCGTCACCTCAATTTCGCGCGACGTCTTCGACACCGTGCCTCCGGTCCTGAAGGAAGCCGCCTATGGCGTCGGCTGCACGACGTGGGAGGTCGTGAGCTCCGTCGTGATTCCCTATACGCGGGTCGGCGTCATTGGCGGGGTCATGCTGGGCCTTGGCCGCGCGCTCGGCGAGACCATGGCTGTGACTTTCGTCATCGGCAACTCGCATCGGATCTCGGCGTCCTTATTTGCGCCCGGAACCACGATCTCGGCTTCGATCGCGAATGAATTCACCGAGGCCGTCGGCGATCTCTACACCTCGGCGCTGATCGCCCTCGGGCTTATTCTTTTCGTCATCACATTCATCATTCTGGCGATCGCCCGCTATTTGTTGATGAGGCTCCAACGTCAAGAGGGGACCTGAACCATGGCGCTTTACAACGGGCGGCGCCGCCGCAGCGCCATTTACATCGGGCTTTGCTACGCCTCCACCGCATTCGGCCTCGGCTGGCTGATCTTGATTCTTTTCTCCCTGTTTTGGGAGGGGTTCCAGGGACTTTCCCTCGCCGTCTTCACGCAAATGACGCCTCCGCCAGGCTCGGCGGGCGGCCTGCTGAACGCAATTGTCGGAAGCTTGATCCTGACATCTCTCGGTGTCGCCTTCGGCGCCCCGCTCGGCATGCTGGCTGGGACCTACATGGCCGAATATGGCCGCCACACGAAGCTGACTTTCGTCGTGCGCTTCATCAATGATATTTTGCTCAGCGCGCCCTCAATCGTCATCGGCCTCTTCATTTACGAGGTCATGGTCACGAGAATGGGCCATTTCTCCGGCATAGCCGGCGCGGTTGCGCTCGCGGTGATCGTGGTCCCGGTCGTCGTTCGAACGACGGAGGACATGCTGCTTCTCGTGCCCAATCCTCTGCGGGAGGCGGCGAGCGCGCTCGGGCTGCCGCGCGCCACCGTCATCGGCAAAATCGCCTATCGCGCCGCGCGCGCGGGCCTCATCACCGGCGTTCTCCTCGCCGTCGCCCGCATTAGCGGCGAGACCGCGCCTCTTCTCTTCACCGCGCTGAACAATCAGTTCTTCAGCACGAATTTGTTCGCGCCCATGGCGAGCCTTCCGGCGGTTATCTTCCAGTTCGCGCTGAGCCCCTACAAGGAATGGCAGCAGCTTGCCTGGGCCGGAGCGCTCATCATCACATTCGCCGTGCTCGCGCTCTCCATCACTGCGCGGGTGCTGGGCGCACAGAAAGCAGCCAAATGACGGAGCTTGGAGCAGTGGCGCAAGACGCAGAATTCAAGAACGAGCCCGAGACGACCGAGGCCAATGCGGCGCTTCCTCCCGAAAGCGGCGCCGGCGCGGAGATTGCCGCGCCCGCCGAGATTGCCGCGCCCGCCGAGATCGCCGCGCCCGCCGAGAGCGCAGCGCCGCAGGCGGCCGACCGCGCGGCGGATCCGGCGCCGCCGCGCGCCGCGACGGCCGCAGGCGATCGCCCTGAGGCCGCGACAAATCCCGGCCATGCCCCCAATCCCGGCCATGCCCCCAATCTCGCTGAAAAAGTTTCGGTTCGAAACCTCAATTTCTTCTATGGCGAATCGCGCGCGTTGAAAGGCATAAACCTGCCGCTCTACACGAATAAGGTCACGTCCTTCATCGGGCCGTCCGGATGCGGAAAATCGACGCTTCTGCGCGTGTTGAACCGCATGTATGACCTCTATCCCAAGCAAAGGGCCGAGGGCGAAATCCTCCTGGACGGCGACAATATCCTGAAGGCGGACCAGGATCTCAATCTGTTGCGCGCCCGCGTCGGCATGGTGTTTCAGAAGCCGACGCCTTTCCCAATGTCGATTTACGACAATATCGCTTTTGGCGTCAGGCTTTATGAGAAGGTAAACCGGCGCGAGCTCGACGAACGCGTCGAGACCGCGCTGAAGAGCGCCGCGCTTTGGGGCGAGGTCAAGGACAAGCTGAAGGCCTCCGGCCTCTCGCTGTCCGGCGGCCAGCAGCAGCGGCTCTGCATCGCCCGCACCGTGGCCATCCATCCGGAGGTCATTTTGCTTGACGAGCCCTGCTCGGCGCTCGATCCGATCTCGACGGCGAAAATCGAGGAATTGATCGACGAGCTGAAGGACAATTACACGATCGCGATCGTGACTCACAACATGCAGCAGGCGGCCCGCGTTTCCGATTATACCGCCTTCATGTATCTCGGCGAGCTGGTGGAATTCGACGTCACCGCCCAAATGTTCACTTCGCCGCGCCAGAAGCAGACGCAAAACTATATTACCGGCCGCTTTGGTTGAGCGCAGGACTTTCGAGGAACATCTCATGTCCGATCACATCGTAAAAGCCTATGACCAGGAGCTCGAGTTCTCAGGTCAAAAGATCGCGGAGATGGGCGGGATCGCGGAGAAAATGCTCTCCGACGCGATGGACGCCCTGGCCGATTTCGACGTCAAGCTCGCCCAGGCGACCATAAACAGCGATCCCCGCCTGGATGTGCTGCAGCGCGAGATCGAGGAGCGCGCGATCATGACGATCGCGCGGCGGCAGCCTCTCGCGGTGGATCTTCGCGAGATCATCGCGACAATACGGATTTCGAACGATCTGGAGCGCGTCGGCGATCTCGCCAAGAATATCGCCAAGCGAACGATCAAGATCGCTTCGGACGCCCGCATCCCGCGCGCGATCATCGGCCTCCGGTCGATGCATGATTCCGCCGCCATGTTGCTGAAGGACGTGCTCGACGCCTATTCGCAGCGCGACGCCGAACGCGCGCATGACGTTTGGATCTATGACGCCGACCTCGACGCCTTGGAGGATTCGGTGTTCCGTGACCTTCTCACCTTCATGATGGAGGATCCGCGCAACATCACCTTCTGCGCGCATCTTCTGTTCTGCTCCAAGAATATCGAGCGGATCGGAGACCACGCCACCAATATAGCGGAGACGGTGATCTATCTCGTCACCGGCGAAATTCCGCCGATAGACCGCCCGAAAGGTCAGACCATGTTGTCCGACACCACCGCAGCAGCCGGTTGAGGCACATGAGCGACGCACAGACCGTAAGCGACGCGCGCGGCAATCCGGGCCGGGGCGCGACATCGGCGCCCGCGGCCGCGCGCATTCTCGTCGTCGAGGACGAGGCGGCTTTGAGCCTGCTCCTCTCCTATAATCTCGAGGCGGAAGGCTTCATCGTCGATCGCGTCGAGCGCGGCGATGAGGCCGAGGTCAGGCTCAGCGAAACCATCCCGGATCTCGTGATCCTCGACTGGATGCTGCCCGGAGTCTCCGGGTTGGAAATCTGCCGAAGGCTGCGCGCGCGGGAGGCGACCCGCAGCCTGCCGGTGATCATGCTGACCGCCCGCGGCGAGGAGAGCGAGCGCGTGCGCGGCCTTTCGATCGGCGCCGATGATTACATCGTCAAGCCCTTCTCCGTTCCCGAGCTCATGGCGCGCGTTCGCGCCTTGCTGCGGCGGGCGCGGCCCGACCGGGCGACCGGCGTTCTTTCGGCGGGCGATCTCGAGCTCGACCGCCAGAATTGGCGGGTTCATCGCGCCGGCCGCGACGTCCATCTGGGACCGACCGAGTTTCGCCTTCTCGAACATTTGATGGAGAAGCCGGGCCGCGTCTTTTCGCGCGCGCAATTGCTCGACAGCGTATGGGGGCTCTCGGCGGAGATCGATGAGCGCACGGTCGACGTTCACGTCGGCCGTTTGCGCAAGGCCTTGTCGAGAGGCGGCGAGAAGGATCCGATCCGCACGGTGCGCGGCGCGGGCTATTCTTTCGATCGAGACTTTCGGCAAGGGCGGCTAGAGCGCGTTCCGATTGGATGGAACCATCCAATCGACAAGAACTCGCTCCAGATCAATAAGTTGGAGCATGTTCTGATCGAAAATGTCGGTCGACTTTTTCGGAACATGCTCTAGAGCATGATGCCGAAAACCGGCTGAAGTCATCCGTCTATAAAACGCGCCACCGTCAAAGGCCGGGCTGGACAGGCGCTGCGGCGCAGGCTGCTCGCCTCAATCAGGCGGATCTCTGGACGCGCCTCTCGCGCCGGCGGTCCTGTTGCGGCACATAGGCGATCCGCGCGTGATGGCAGCAATAGGGCCCTTCGCCCGGGATTTTCCTGGCGCCGCAATAGCGGAATTCCGACCCCGCCGGATCGCCCATGGGCCATCGGCACATCGATTCGCGCAATTCCAGGATCGTCACCGGTTCAGATATTTGCACGACAACGTCTCTGCTTGGGGCTGGGGCCGGGGACGGCGCTTCGAGCGGGGCCGGCTTTATCGCCAATGCCGTGTTGCCTTGGACGATCGGAGCGGCGGGCCGCGGGTTTTGCGGGCGCGGACCTGCCTTATGCTGCGGCCGCGGACTGGTCGAGGCCGCAACGGCGACCTTGGTTCGGCCGGATAGGCCAAGCCTGTATACTTTGCCGATGACCGCGTTGCGCGTGAGCCCGTTTGCGAGTTCGGCGGCGATCCGGCTTGCGCTCATGCCCTGGAGCCAGAGCTTTTGCAGCAGATCAATTCGTTCATCGGTCCAGGACATCGCCGCCTCCTAGAATTTCGCCAATATCGACGTTCGGTTGTTCGGAATTGCGATCGATCCGAAGTCGTCGCGATTTGATCCGGCCGCTTGCCCGCCGCCGCGCGTCGCACGAGGCATAGGGTTGGCGTTAGGGCTACGGCACGAGATGTCGTATTCATATGCGTGAGCCTACACTAGCCGTAGAATCGCTTGCAAGCCCTACAAGGCGGCGGCGAATGTTTTCAACAAGTGCTTGCGCCAAACGCGCCCGCCGCCTCAAACGCCAATTTTCAGAGCGGTTGCCGGCGCGGCCAATCTTTCGAACAGGCTTCGGCGGCGGCCTCAGGGGACTTGGCGGTCTCAAGGAATTTGGCGGGTTCAAGGGAAAAGGCAAGGATTTGCCTCGCGCCCCCAATAGCGCCCGCCTGTTCCGCTTGCCCCTGATTTTGCCGCCGCTTCATTGCGCCAGGCTGGAGCCGGGACCGGGGGCCCGGTCGAAAAGCCTCGCTCGACGCTCCGGGCAATGTTCAAGCCGTGGGCGGCGCCCATCCAAGGATTAAGACAAGCGCGGCCGTTTTTCGGCGGAGTTTTGCGTTCGATTTGGGCTGGGCAAACTTACGCAACCCCGATCTTTGGCCATGGCTTACATTCATTCATTTCGAGAATATATTTCCGAACTTGAACCAGCACCATTTCCAGGCCATAACGACATGCCGCAGCATTATATAATACTTTGATTTTATTGGCGCATTAGATAATAATAACACTCGCCAAAAGTCTATTCGAAGCAGGCTGAGGTTGACGAAAATATGCCAATCTCTGATGAGTTTCGGTTTCTTTGCGATTTCAGCGACCGTTGTTTTATATGTTGAGGAATCATGGACCCTATAGCTTTTTAGGACGATGGGCAGTGACGTGATTTCGCCGGCTGCCGCTAAACGCGACAAAATTGGATATTCATTTCCGTCCATCATGTAAGGTTCTTTAAGTCTACCCATGATCCGCCGAAGGAGCTCCGTCCGCATCAATCCATAAATGGCGAGATGCACGTTCGAATTGCCATATTCGAAAAATGGAACCCGTCGCGCGTCCCAAGGCAACTGCTCCCGCAGCACGTCCAATTTTTCGACCTTCAACTCGACGCCCTTTGCGTCGATGAGTGAGAAATCCCCAGTCGCGAGCACGGCTTGCGGGTTCTCCGACAAATATTTCACGGTCTGTTCAAGGAATTGCGGTTCTAAAATGTCATCGTGAGCAAGCCAGGTGAAAAACCGGCCTGACGCAATTCGCGCGACATAAGCCATGTTCCAATGCCCGCCGTAATTTTTTGCTTGCTTGATATATTTTATTCTTGGTTCGCGCGCTTGGTATGCGAGGCAAATCTCTTCCGTCGCGTCGGACGAATGATTGTCCGATATTATCAATTCAAAATCTGTAAAGGTCTGTCTTAATGCAGAATCCAGGGCCTCGCGAATATATCGTTCGCCATTATAGACGGGCATGCCGATGCTGACCGACGGGATGGGGGCTTGGTCATCATGTCGCGGTATTGGCATGTCGCGTCTCCTGAGTTTGGCTGAAATTTGTTAAAGCGAACGCCCGGCGAGATCCTGTCGGACAGGGATGCCTGTAATGCCCGCAAACGACGCGCGACCGGGACTCGAATATGGCCCCCCACGCGCATCCTGTGATCTTGGTTTCGGCGTGCGGGCCGCAGAACGCGGGCGCGCCGCGAGGGACGTTGAACGCGGCGGAACGGCGGTGGAATTCGATTTCCCGCCCGGCTTTTGCGAATTCCGCGGCGCGGGATTTCCGCAAGAAATGGCCTCGATCATCTGTCCTCGGCGCTGGCTCTGTCGAGCGATGCGAATCGGAAATTGTTGCTCAACGCGGACAGCAGCGTTTCCCATTGTTCTGATGAGGCGCTCTAAGGGGGCGACGCTTGCCTCGGCGCGGCAAAATCCGCTAAATGCCGGCCACGCCAAATGCCATTGGGCAGGATCGCAGGCCAAGATTATCAGCGTGGACTTCTCACGAATTCGCGAACTAACACGTCCCAAAGGCACAGGCAAATATCGGATGAAAGCGGTCATTTTGGCGGGAGGTTTGGGTACGCGCATCTCGGAGGAATCGCAATTGCGGCCAAAGCCGATGATCGAGATCGGCGGACGGCCGATCCTATGGCATATTATGAAAATCTATTCTTATTATGGGATCAGGGACTTCGTTATTTGCCTTGGCTATAAAGGTTATATGGTCAAGGAATATTTCGCTAACATGGTTCTTCATTCGTCCGATGTGACCATCGACGCCGCCGCCAATACGATCGAATATCATCAGGCGGAAATCGAGCCCTGGCGCATCACGCTCGCCGACACGGGGGAGCTGTCGCAGACCGGCGGCCGCTTGAAGCGCGCGAGCCGATATTTGACCCCTGGCGAGACCTTCTGCATGACCTATGGCGACGGCGTGTCGGACGTGGATCTCGCCGCGCTCCTTAGCTTTCATAAGAGTCACGGTCTTTCAGCCACGCTCACGGCGATCATCCCTCCCGGCCGATACGGCACGGTCGATCTTGAGGGCGACACGGTGCGCCGCTTTATTGAAAAGCCGCTTGGACATGAGGGCTATATCAATGGCGGCTTTTTCGTACTCGAACCCTCAGTCCTTGACAGAATCGATGACGACATGATCGCGTTTGAACACGAACCGCTCGAAGGGCTCGCCCGCGACCGCCAGCTCGCGGCCTACCGCCATGCCGGGTTCTGGCAGGCGATGGACACGCTCAGAGACAAAAACTACCTTGAGGATCTTTGGCGGTCTGGACGGGCGCCTTGGAGACTTTGGGCTTGAACAAAGTCGATCCCTCCTTCTGGGAGGGCCGCCGCATTCTTCTGACGGGGCACACCGGGTTCAAAGGCGCCTGGGCGGCCTTGTGGCTGGCGCGCATGGGCGCGAAGGTCACCGGCTTGGCGCTGGCGCCGGAAGCCGAGCCCAATCTTTTCGCGTTGGCCCATGTCGAGCAAGACGTCGAGTTGCGGATCATCGATGTCAGAAATCTCGACCATGTCGCGGCCGTGGTGGATCAGGCGGACCCCGAGTTCGTTATTCACATGGCGGCGCAACCGCTCGTCCGGCGCTCCGTCCTGCAACCGGTGGAAACCTTCTCCATCAATGTTCTTGGGACCGTCCATCTGCTCCATGCGCTCCGGAACCGGCCGGCGCTTCGCGCCGCGCTTGTCGTGACGACGGACAAGGTTTACGAAAATCGCGAAGGCGGGACGGCTTTCGACGAGTCCGATCGGCTCGGCGGCCACGAGCCTTACGGCGCCTCCAAGGCGGCGGCCGAGATCGCGACCGCGGCCATGGCCAAGACCTATTTCGACGGATTCGGCGCCCCCGTGGCGACGGCGCGGGGCGGAAATGTCATAGGCGGCGGAGATTTTTCCGAAGATCGGCTCATCCCCGACATCATCCGCGCGGTCGCGCGCGGGGAAAGGCTTGTCTTGCGCGATCCATCCGCCATACGGCCTTGGCAATATGTGCTCGATTGTCTCGCCGGCTATTTCTGCTTCATGCAGGCGCTGGCGAATAAGACATGCTCCGAGCGCGCGCTGAATTTCGGCCCGGTCGGCGGCGAGCTCAACGTCGCGGCGGTCGCCAAGTCCATACTCGCCGCGCTCGGCGCCGAGAGGGACTGGGTCCAAGATCCCGCCAAAGCGCCGCATGAGTCCCACATATTGAAGCTGGATTCATCGCGATCGCGTCTTGGCCTCGGCTGGCGCGATCATTTTCCGGGCGAACGCGGGCTTCAGGCGACCGCCGCTTGGTATCTCGCCTGGAGGCAGGGCCGGGACATGCGCGCGACGACGCTGGCGGCGATCGATGAATTCATGGCCGCGCAGGCTTTCGCGGCCGAGCGAGCCGACGCTCTCGCGACGCAAAAGCCGCTTTGATGAAAAAGGGATTTTGTCGATCCTGCGGCGGCGCTTTGTCGATTTCCTTTGTCGATCTCGGCGCGCAGCCGATCTCCAACGCCTTTCGCACGCCGGAGCAACGCGCCTCTCCTGAGCTCTTCTACCCTTTGCACGCGTTTGTGTGCTCGGCCTGCAAGCTGGTTCAGCTCGAAGAGGTCAGCTCGCGAGACAGCCATTTTCACGCCGACTACGTTTATTTTTCGTCCTATTCGAACAGCTGGCTCGCGCATGCGCGCCGCTATGCCGAGGCGATGCTCGAGCGGTTCAGCCTTGACAGCTCCAGCCGGGTCGTGGAGATCGCCAGCAATGACGGCTATCTGCTGCGCCATTTCCTGGACAAAAACATCCCGTCTCTCGGTGTCGAGCCCTCGGCCAATGTGGCCGAAGCCGCCCGTCGTCAAGGCGTCGAGACGCGCGTCGCCTTCTTCGGCGCAGAAACGGCCCGGCAAATGGCCGCCGAAGGGCTCGGCGCGGATCTGATGCCTGCCAACAATGTCTTGGCCCATGTTCCGGATCTGAATGATTTCATCGCCGGGTTTCGCATTCTTTTGCGGCCGCAGGGCGTCGCGACATTTGAATTTCCACACCTCCTGCCGCTTATTCGAAACGTCTATTTCGATACGATCTACCACGAGCATTATTCTTATTTCTCGCTCCTCGCGCTGCTGCCCCTCTTGGCGCGGCACGAACTCGCGGCCTTTGATATCGAGCAATTGTCGACGCATGGGGGCTCGTTGCGCGTCTATGTCGCTCCCGTCGAAGCCGGCCGTCCTGAAGCTCCCGCTCTCGCCGCGCAGATCGATGATGAAAAGGCGGTGGGACTTGACGATCTCCCCATTTATGAAAGCTTCGCGGCGAAGACCCATGCGGTGAAGCGGGCGATCCTTGCCTTGCTATGCCGCCTGAAGGAGGAGGGGCGCAGCGTCGCGGCCTATGGCGCGCCGGCCAAAGGCAATACCCTGCTGAACTATATCGGCGCCCGGACGGATTTCATCGACTTCACCGTGGATCGCAATCCGGCGAAGCAAGGCTTGTTCTTGCCGGGGACGGCGATCCCGGTTTTGCCGGTCGAGGCGCTCAAGGAAAGAAAGCCCGATTATGTCCTGATCCTGCCCTGGAATCTTGCCGATGAGATCATGGCGGAGCAGGCGGACGTCAGCTCCTGGGGCGGACGTTTCGTTCTTCTTTTGCCGACGCCGAGGATCGTGTGAGGCGATCGCGCGGCGCCGGCGCCGCATTTCGCGGTCAGGGATTTTTCGCAAGCGGCGCGGGTTTAGCCGCGTCGGCGCTGGCGAGGCCAAGCGCTTCGTCGTAAAAACGGAAGCGCGCGCCCTGGACCGCGCCCGACCGAAGGTGTCCCTGATCCCGAAAATAGGGAACTCCGTCATCGTCGATCGTCGGGCAGCGAATTT
This sequence comes from uncultured Alphaproteobacteria bacterium, assembly GCA_963811015.1. Classification (GTDB taxonomy): domain Bacteria; phylum Pseudomonadota; class Alphaproteobacteria; order Rhizobiales; family Beijerinckiaceae; genus Methylocapsa. The sequence continues at coordinate 11,667 of CAWESJ010000163.1, forward strand.
GGTCGCAAAGAAAATCGAGCGGTTCGATGAATTTCGCCCCTATCGAGGAGGCGAGCGCGATCAGCCGGCTTTTGAGAGGGCGGCTCGGCGGCTCGAAATCCTTGCGTTCGAAATATTCGATTTCCGCGGTGTCGATTTGCAGGAACTGCCGCTTCAGAAGTTCGGGCGGAATATCCCAATTTCCGCTCGGCGTCGCCGATACGAAGGCGATTTCCACGCCGCGCTGGCGCAAGGCGAGCAGGCGCTCGCGCAATTCGGCGAGCACAGAATCAAGATGGCGGTAATACCAGGACGGTTCACTGCTCAATTCGCAAGAGCCCTCCTCGATGAAGCAAAGCGGGCTGCTGCCAGGCACGAAATAGCCGTACCAGGCCGCCATGAAAACCACGCGCTTGAAATCGCCCGCTTCGGCGAAACGCAAGGCCTTGTCGAAGAAACCATTGCAGTGAAACCTGTCGATGACGATCTTCACGCCGGGCACGGGGGGGCAGCCGGATGAGGCCAGGAATGTGATTGACTGATCGGCTCTCTCGGATCTGGCGAAGCGCGCGAAGGATTGCATCGCAAAGGAATTGCCAATGACGAGGACGCCCTGATCCTTATTCGGGCCAAGATGGCAGGGCTGCAAATTTCCGTTGGGGTCCATTCCGTCGCAGCTTTTGGGATAGTCCCAGTCGGCGACCACCATACGATAGGTTTCGAGCTGCTTGGCGCTGTCGGGCGCCGGTTCACAAACCCCCTGTTGGTGGTGATGGTGACCGCCACGCCCAAGGCAAGAACCAGCGATGCTGCGATCGGAGCCCAGCGCCAGAGGGGCGATTTCGACTCGATGAGCGGAGCGAGGCGGCTTTTCCATAACCGAATGAGAACGCCGCCCACCGCCAAGAGCGCCGCGAGAATGGCGATCTCAATGGCGATTTTGAGCGCGGTGGTCTTGGTGAAATTAAGATAAATGGCCGTGACCGCGATCGGCCAATGCCAGAGGTAAATGGAATAGGACCATTTCCCGATGAGCTGCGCCAATGAATTCTTGAAAAGCCAGCCGTCGGCGCGATTGGCGGCGATGACGAAGCATGTGCCAAGGACCGGCGCCAGCGCCCAATAATAGGGCCAGGGCATTTTCTTGTCGAAAGCGAGCATGGAAAGGCCGATGAGGACGAAGCCCGCGGCCAAAAGAGCCGGGCTAGCATATTTCCGATCGCGCGCGTCGAACTGCAAGGCTACGATCCCGCCCGCGAGCAATTCCCAGGCTCTTTGGGGTAGGAGATAGAATGCTACGGCGGGTTCTGTCGTCGAATAGGAAATACAGGACAGAAGCGATAAAATCGCCATCGCCAAAAGAATTGGCGCGAGATAACGCCTCGTCAGGCTGAATTTGAACAGGGCGAAAATGATTATCGGGTAAATTAAATAGAACTGCCATTCTACTGAAAGGCTCCAGGTATGCAATAGCCATTTAACTTCGCTTTGCGGGTCAAAATATCCGACTGCTTCAGCGAAGCGCATATTAGAAAAGAAAAAAATTGCAGAAATGCTCGTATATGCGAGGTAATTATAGGTCATCGGGTCAACGAAAAAATACCCGATCAAATTGAGAAAGACGCATAAGCCTATCAGGCCTGGAAGGATGCGCTTAGCGCGATCATAATAAAAATCTAATAGGTTGAATGAGCCTTTTTGCAGTCTTCCAACAATAATATTGGTCATCAGATAGCCGGATATGACAAAGAAAATGTCTACGCCGACATAGCCGCCAGGGATGAAATTCGCCTTGAAGTGATAGAACACCACAGCTGACACTGCGAGCGCCCTGAGGGCATTTATGTCAAATCTGAATTTCGTCATCGCCGCCATGTTTCGATGTCTGATGAAGTCGCCAAGCCGCCGCGGGTTTCGGGGCGAACTGGTTCACGCTTTATCGTCCCCCGCGAGCGCCGCGAAATATGCGGCCTCTGCTTTCTCGCGATCGACCTGACCTGATCAATGAAGAAACGTTCAAATTTGAGGTGTCGACGTCCAAAAAACGAACCATGGCCGTCGCGGATAATTCCTGTTTCGGTTTCTCTCCCGACAAATCTCGGGACATCGCTGAAGTCTCGAGGCCTTGTTGATAAGTTCCTGCTCATCAGGCCGAAATGATTTCAACCGGCCCGCCGAATTGGGCGTGGAATCTTTCGAGCGCGCGTTTTGCCATCGCCGCCGCCGCCGGGTCAAGTTTTCCGCGCCCGGCTTCGGCAGGCAGGCGCTTGATCCGGCGACGAGAAAGGCGCGACGCCTTTCACGGGGACCGCGACGCAATGCGAAATTGACGCGGCCCCCGGCCCGCGCGAAGACCGGGTTCGATCCGAAGAGGCGAACAGCATGACCGAACCGGACGAGATCGAGGCGATGACAAATCGGCCGCTCGGCGCCGATGAATTGCGTAGGATAGACGCCTATTGGCGCGCCGCGAATTACCTGTCCGTCGGGCAGATTTATCTTCTCGACAATCCGCTTTTGCGCGAGCCGCTGCGGCCGGAGCATGTAAAGTCCCGGCTGCTTGGCCATTGGGGCACCACTCCGGGGCTCAATTTCATCTATGCTCATCTGAACCGCGCCATCAAAGCGCGGGACCTCGACGCCATTTTTGTCTGCGGACCCGGCCATGGCGGCCCAGGCGTCGTCGCCAATACCTATCTCGAGGGGACCTATAGCGAGATCTACCCCGATATTTCCCAGAATGCGGAGGGCATGCGGCGGCTGTTTCGCCAGTTCTCTTTTCCCGGCGGCATTCCGAGCCATGTCGCGCCGGAGACGCCCGGCTCAATTCACGAAGGCGGCGAGCTCGGCTATGCGCTGCTCCACGCCTATGGCGCCGCGTTCGACAATCCCGACCTGCTCGCGGCCTGCGTCATCGGCGACGGCGAGGCGGAGACCGGCGCGCTGGCGGCCTCCTGGCATTCCAACAAGTTTCTCAATCCCATCCATGACGGCGCGGTCCTGCCGATCCTGCATTTGAATGGCTATAAGATCGCCAATCCGACCATTCTCGCGCGCATGCCTCATGAGACGCTGGCCGAACTCCTTTCCGGCTATGGCCACGAGCCGTTCTTCGTGGAAGGATCCGATCCGGCCGTCGTCCACCAGAAGATGGCGGCCGCGCTCGACGCCGCGCTCGACCGCATCGCCCTGATCCAGGCGGAAGCGCGGGGCAGGAAGAGCGCATCCCAAATGCCGCGCTGGCCCATGATCGTCCTGCGGACGCCCAAGGGATGGACCGGCCCGAAGGAGGTCGACGGCCTCAAGACCGAGGGCTTCTGGCGGTCGCATCAGGTTCCGCTGTCGGACGTTCGCGGCAATCCCGCGCATCTTCGCCAGCTCGAGGCCTGGATGCGCAGCTATGCGCCCGAGACGCTGTTCGACGCGGCGGGCGGGCTCGCGCCGGAGCTCGCCGCGCTGGCGCCGCGCGGGACTCGCCGCATGGGCGCCAATCCGCACGCCAATGGCGGGCTTCTCATGCGGCGGCTGCGATTGCCCGATTTTCGCGATTACGCGATCGAGGTGACGACGCCGGGCGGCGCGCGAGGCGGAGGCGACGCGCGCCATGGGCGAATATCTCCGCGACGTCATGCGCTGAACGCCGAGGCGCGAAATTTCCGCTTGATGGGACCGGATGAGACCGCCTCGAACCGGCTCGATGCGGTGTTCGAGGCGACCGAACGCGTCTGGATGGAGCCCATCGTGCCCGAAGACGTGCATCTCGCGCATGAAGGCCGCGTCATGGAGGTGCTGAGCGAGCATCTGTGCCAGGGCTGGCTCGAAGGCTATCTCCTCACCGGCCGGCACGGCTTCTTCTCCTGCTACGAGGCCTTCATCCACATCGTGGATTCGATGTTCAACCAGCACGCCAAATGGCTCAAGGTCGCGCGCGAGCTCGGCTGGCGGCGGCCGATCGCCTCGCTGAACTATCTTCTCACCTCGCATGTCTGGCGCCAGGACCATAATGGCTTCAGCCACCAGGACCCGGGCTTCATCGATCATGTGGCCAACAAGAAGGCCGACATCGTCCGCGTCTATCTGCCGCCCGACGCCAACTGCCTGCTGTCGGTCGGCCGATCACTGCCTGCGCAGCCATAACTACGGATCAACGTGATCGTCGCCGGCAAGCAGCCCGCGCCGCAATGGCTCGACATCGAGGCCGCGCTCGACCATTGCACGGCCGGCGTCGGAATCTGGGATTGGGCGAGCAACGATCGGCGGCGAGCCCGACGTGGTGATGGCCTGCGCCGGCGACGTGCCGACGCTCGAGACGCTCGCCGCGGTCGATCTTCTGCGCGAGCATCTGCCCGAGCTCAGGATCCGCGTCGTGAACGTCGTCGATCTGATGACGCTGCAGCCGAAGGAGGCGCATCCGCATGGTCTCGCCGATGCGGAGTTCGACGCGCTTTTCACCGACGACAAGCCGGTGATCTTCGCCTTTCACGGCTATCCGCGATGATCCATCGGCTGACCTACCGCCGCACGAACCACGACGAATATTCATGTCCGCGGCTATAAGGAGGAGGGGACGACCACGACGCCCTTCGACATGGTGGTGTTGAACGGGCTCGACCGCTTCCATCTCGCGATAAGCGTCATAGAGCGCGCCCCAGGCCTCGCGACGCCGGCGGCGCATGTCATCCAACGCCTTCGCGACCGGCTGATCGCGCACAAGGCCTATATTTGTCAGACCGGAGAGGATATGCCGGACATCCGCGACTGGGTCTGGCCCGGCGGCGCGAATGCCGCCGATTGAGGCCGAGCGCGCTACCGAAGCACGACGACTTTCGTGCCGATTTTCACCCGGTCGGAAAGATCGACCACATCCTGATTGGTCATCCGAATGCAGCCGGATGACACGGCGGCGCCGATCGTGTCCGGCTGACAATACAT
>CAWESJ010000164.1:0-7094 GCA_963811015.1 uncultured Alphaproteobacteria bacterium
GACGCTCCTCGGCGAGCCGGAGTGGATAGCGCTCGCCGCCCGCGCCTATCGCTTCATCGCCGAGACGATGCAATTCACCGACGCCGAGGGCTGGACGCGCCTCGCCCATAGCTGGCGCGCCGGCGTGTTCGTCAAGCCAGGCATGGCGCTCGACCACGCCGCCATGATGCGCGCGGCGCTCGCCCTTCACGAGGCGCGCAACCTGCCGGCTTTGGCCGGGCTCCCGGCCCGCGATTATCTCGCCGACGCGATCGCCTGGGCGCAGGCGCTCGAGACCTATCACGTCGATCCCGAGAGCGGCCTCCTGCGCATGGCGGCGGCGGACGCCACCGACGTCATCCTGCATCTTTCGCCGACCTCCGACAACGCGATCCCCAACGCCCATCCGGTCTATCTTTCGGCCCTCGTGCGGCTTGCGGGCCTCACCGGCGACGCCAGCTGGCTCGGGCGCGCCGACGCGCTGTTCAAGGCGGTCGCGCCCTCGGTCAGGACCAGTTTCGTCGGCCATGCCGGAATTTTGAACGCGCTCGATTTGCGCCTGCGCGCCAAGGAAATCGTCACCGCCGGCGCCAACCGCTTCGAGCTCTATGAAGCGGCGTTCAGAGCGCCTTTCTTCGACCGCATCGTGATGGATATCGACAAGCCGGACCAAATCCCCGAGGGCCATCCCGCCCGGGCGCAAGCCGAGCTCGCGGGAGAAGGCGCGGCCTTCGTCTGCTCCGGCGGCGCCTGCTCGCTTCCGGTGCGCAGCAAGGAGGCGCTGATCGCAAGCTTGAGCTAGGCGGATCGCGCCCGGCGACAGATGGAGAGTCCGGCGCGCGAGATTTTGGCCGCCGCCGCCGAGAAATCGCAACTTGCCTTTCATCTCTTGGCGGCGAGTTTGGCGAGCGGGTCGAGTCTGTCAAGGATGCGAAGCTTTGCTGCGCCGACGCGAGCAAAGCTTCGCGTCCTTGACAGAATCGCGCCCGCTCGCCAAACTCGCCGCCAAGAGATGAATGGGTTGATCCGAGATTGACCGGCGGATCAAATCCGGACCTTGTACACATGAGACGGCGGCTGGGGCGGTGCGCTGCAGTCGATCTTACGTTACCGAGGGCCGAATGCTCGACAAGGACGCCTCGATGCCGACCGAGGCGCCGGTGATCCGCACCATCGCCATGCCGGCCGACACCAATCCCGCCGGCGATATTTTCGGCGGCTGGCTGATGTCGCAAATGGATCTGGCCGCGGGCAGCGTCGCCGCCAGAGTGTCGCGCGGGCGAGCCGCCACCGTGCGGGCCGAGGCCATGGTCTTCCACAGCCCGGTCTTCGTCGGCGATGAGGTGAGCCTTTTCGCGAGGCTCGTCGGGCGTGGCCGGACCTCGATGCGCATAGAGGTGGAAGCGTGGCGCCGCGCGAGGGACTGCGAAGCGAGCACGAAGGTGACCGACGCGGTGTTTATTTTCGTCGCGATTGGAGAGGACCGCAAACCGAGGCCGCTGCCGGAGTAATTTAAATCCGGCAAATGCGCCGCTACCTAGTATTTTAAGAAAAGGAACCCTATATTAGTTAACTCAGGGGCGGCGAAAAACTCAAGTTTTATTGTATTTTTCCGCCTCCTGCAGTTTTTTCCGAAGTCATTCTACGCATCAAAAACTTCGGAGCGATCGAGGATATTTTGCCTGACGGCTGATCTGGCGCTGGAGCGCTTTCCGACCGAATGAACTCATTCGGTCGATAAGAAATCGCTCAAATTCAAAGATCTGAAGCATGTTCTGATCAAAAAGGCGGTCAACTTTTTCGGAACATGCTCTCGCCATCTCGGAATGATGAACTTCGCTGAACGGTTCATATGATGAATCCCCCGATCGAGTCCGCCTTATGAGCGCTCCTTTTCAGGCGGCGAAACTGGTCCGACGACGGCAGCGCTTGTCGCCGCCGTCGAGTTCTTCTTCGAGCGACGTAACGAATGTCGAACGCGTCCTGGAGGTTTTGTAATGGCCCAAACCCATCGTTTCGGAAGACGCATCCCGCTTCCCTCCACCGTTCAGATCCTGCATGAGCTCCTCGCCATGTCGGAGAAAGAGGAGGCTAGGCAGGGCGCGGGCGCCGCGAGCAGTTTGAAGGGCGCCGCAAGTCGCGTGACCGCGATGGATGCTGTAGAATCTGAGCGAGCGCGCACATGACGACAGCTACCGTCCGCCATCTTTATCGGGTCGGAGAATTGGTGGCTCTCGATTCGAGCGGGGGCTTTGTCTCGCCGTCTTGCGCGTCCTTCACTGTGGTTGCGCAATTGCCGGCCTTGGGAAACGACCTTCAATATCGGATCAAGAGCGCCGGCGAGGCCTGCGAGCGCATGGCACTCGAACGCCATCTCACACGGGCTGGGTCGGGCGGCGCGGCGGCGCGCGGATTCTTCAAGGGATCGTGACGCCAGCCGTCGCTCTACAGGGTCGATATGGGATCGCCGCCACGGCCAATGACGCGGGATCTTCGCATGTGAAAAATCTCAACGCCACCTTTTGGCGTCAAGCCTGCGCCCATGTTTTGCCCGACCTCGCCTATCCTCGTGGTTCGGCGCCGAGAGGAAGCGCTCGCTCACATCTTTTTGAGGCCGAGGCTCTTGCCTTCCTTCGGGTCTTTCAGCCAGGTCCCGTCCGACTGCTGATCGAGATGCGTGCTATGGCCCTTGCGCGCGGTCAGCACGAGGCGGCCGCCGACGATCCGCCAGCCGACCGGATCGAAGATCACAATGCCTTGATCGCGGCAGCCGGGGGCGAGCGACGCCTTGTTGCCGCCGCGCGCGCCCGCCTTGGCGTCGAGGGTCACCATGCAGCCCGTGTCCTTGCCGCCCTCGCGCAGAACGGAATAGCGGCCGGCCGCGTCGCTTGAAGACGTCGCGGGCGCGGCGGCCTTGGCGGCGAGCCTGAGCGGGGCGGGCGTCGATTCCGCCGGTTTTTCGAGAGGCGCGGCGACGGAAATCCCCGCCTGGGCGGCCCCGCAGAGGAGCGCCAGGCTCGCGGCCAAAGCCGCGCCCGGCCAAACCGGCGCGCGCCGCGCCATCGCCCGCATCCCGCTCGCTGTTTTCATGTCTCTGAATGTCTCCCTAAGCGGCCGGTCGTCCGGCGCGAAGCTTCACTTTTTTCAACAGGTAGCGAAAATCCACGGTTCAGGCCAACCTTATTCGTCATGCCGCCGCGCGCCAAGCGCGAACAAGCATCTGCGATAAGCCCGCGCGGCCGTGATTTGTCGCTCCGGACAAAATGCGCTATCGGTTCTTGCGCGGAGCCCTCGCCGCGAGGCGCGTGTGCGCGCCGCCCGGCTTCGGCTTGGTTTCCGGAGAGGTTTTTTCAGTTTTGCACAGCTGCTCAGCCAGGGGCGATCGCGGCGGCCTCGCGGCGATGGCGATCCCGCCCGCGGCCGGTAGAATCGCTTCTCACCTTAAAGGCGAGGCGCCGCCGGCGCCGCGAAGCCTTCGCGCGCGGATTCTTGGTGCGGGCGGCCTTTGCGCGGGTTTGGCTCTCGTCTTTTGCTGCATTGGCCTCGGAACGGCTCCAGCCGCCGCTGCCGACACGGTGCGGGCGCGCTATTCCGTTAGCCTCGTCGGGATTTATATCGGCGAAGTGGCGGCGGCCGGTTCGCTGGGTCCGGCGAGCTACAGGGTCGATCTCAACGCCAAATTGACCGGGATCGCGGCGATGCTTTCAAACGTCAAAATGGCGCTGGCCTCGACCGGCTCGCTGCGCAAGGGCGTCGTCGCCCCGGCGACCTTCGCGACGACCTCGGCGAGCGAGCATGAGACGCGAACCGTGCGGATGTCGCTCAACGCCGGCACGGTGAAGTCGGTTGAGATCGTTCCTCCTTGGGAGGACAGGGAGGGCCGGGTTCCCGTCACCGAGGCGCATAAGCGCAACATACTCGACCCGACGAGCGCCTTCATCCTGGCGGTCCCGGAGGACCAGCCTCTTGTCGGGCCGGCGGCCTGCAACCGCACCGTCCCGATCTACGACGGCTTTATCCGCTACGACATCACCCTGTCCTATGTCGGGACGCGGGATGTGGCGGTCAAAGGCTATTCCGGACCGGTCTCGGTCTGCGCCGCGCGCTACACGCCGATCTCCGGGCATAAATATGATTCGAAGTCGGCGCGGTTCATGGCCCAGAACCGCGAGATCGAGGCCTGGTTCGCGCCGGTCCCGCGCGCCCATGTCGTGGTGCCTTTTCACGTCGCCATGACGACCCTGGTCGGCGCGGTGGTGATCGACGCGGTCGAATTTTCGGCCGAGCCGAGCGGCGTCACCGCGACCAGCACCCATTGAGCCGCTTGGCGGATTTGTAAAAGTCTGGAATTCGTCTGTTGGCCGATGTCGGACTTTGCCCTTCATCTCATGGCTGGCATTATCGCCCCGCTCGCCAAACTCGCCGCCGAAAGATGAATGGCTGGTTGCGTCTGCTCGGCGACGGCGTCTGAAACCTCAAACGCCGGCTTGCGCACATGATCACGCTCTACACTTTCGGGCCTTATTTCGGCCTGCCCGACGGCAGCCCTTTCGTCACCAAAACCATGCTGCTCTTGAAGCTCGCAGGCCTTCCCTACACGGAGGATCGCGGCGGCTACGGCCGGGCGCCGAAACGCAAGCTGCCCTATATTGACGACGACGGCGCGATCGTCGCGGATTCGACCTTCATCCGCTTTCACATCGAAAAGAAATACGGCTTCGACTTCGACGCCGGCCTCGATCCGGCGCAAAAGGCGACGGCCTGGGCGGTCGAGAAAATGTGCGAGGAGCATCTTTATCTGGCCCTGCTCGCCGTGCGCTGGCTCGACGCCGCCAATTTCGCCAAGGGACCGGCGCATTTCTTCGACGCCGCGCCCGGCTTCATCCGGCCGATCGTGCGGAGCCTGGTTCGCCGCAAGGTCGCGAAAGACCTCGTGGCGCAGGGCTTTGGCCGGCATACGCCGGCGGAAATGGCGCGCCTCGCCATCCGCGACATAGACGCGCTTGCAACTCTCCTCGGCGAAAAGGACTTCCTGACGGGGGACAAGCCTTGCGCGGCGGATGCGACGGTCTTCGCCCTTGTCGCGCATTTTCTGGCGCCGATATTCGACACGCCGATCCGCGCGGCGGCCGAAGGCCGCGCCAATCTCGTCGCCTATCGCGACCGGATCATGAGCCGCTATTTTTCGGCCGCGGCTTGAGGTGAAGGCGCGCGCGGCGGCGCTTCGGCCTATTTCAAAAACACATAAATATCGGCTTCGAGATTGGCGTCGCCCGGCTCCTTGGTGTCGGTGAGATATTCCTCGACGAATAAATTCCGCGCCTCGAGGCCTTTTTCGTCGAGGAAAGCGGTGATGAGGTCATAGGTCGAGTCGATGTCGTCATAAGAGCCGCGATGGAGGAACTTGATCGCCTTGCCCGAGGGCGAGACGCCGAGCTTCACGCCGTCGCCGAGATCGGTCTTGTCGTCGGGAGCGCCGGCGATCGGCACCATAGCCTCATAGTGGAAATTATTGTCGTCGGTCGAGAGGAAGACGGCGAAGGGCCGCCCGGTCGGGGTCAGGTTGGCGGTTTTAAGCGCGGCGTCGATCTTGGCGATCGCGTCGGTGATGGATTTGAAGCCATTGGCCCAGTCCGAATCGCCGGCCAGAAGCGCCACCGGCCGGGATGGGATTTCAAGCGTGACCGTCGTGGCGTCGCTCGGGATGCCCGGCGCCGTCGCTGGAGCCTCGGGCTCCTGCGCCGCTGAAGGCGCCTTCTCTTCCTGAGCCGGCGGGGCCGCGTCGGCGGCTGCAAAGCGCGTCTGCGCGGCGGCCGGCGCCGAGAGCGTCCCCGGCAAGGCTAGAAACGCAACGAGAGCCAAGGCGGCGCCCGCAAATCCGTTGAATTCGCCGAACCTCATGTGCCGCTCCCAAATCGCCGCTTGCGTCCGCCTCGCCTCAGCTGCTTGTTCCGAACCGAATTGGATTGGCGGGGCGGCCCGCCTCGTCCCTAAGAACGCCCGACCTTCGACAAAACAATGGCCGGACCCGAATGTTTTTCCTATATGGAAGCTATACCAGGGATGAACGAACGCGCTCATGAGCCCTCTTGCCGACAGGCTAGTAACGAAGATGAACGGCCTCGGCAATGAGATCGTCGTACTCGATCTGCGCGGCGCGGGCGTGACGGTCAGCGGATGGGAGGCGCGCGCGATCGCGCGCGGCCGAGGCCTCGCTTTCGATCAGCTGATGGTGCTGCGCGACCCTGTGTCGGCGGGGACCGACGCATTCATGACGATTTTCAACAGCGACGGCTCGCAGGCGGGGGCCTGCGGCAATGGCACGCGCTGCGTCGCCTGGCTTCTTCTGCGTGAGGACCCGCGCGAGGCGCTGATTTTGGAGACCGCGACGGCGCGGCTGGAATGCCGCCGCCTCGGCGCGCGGAGCTTCGCCGTGGACATGGGCCGGCCGCGCCTCGCCTGGGATGAAATCCCCTTGCGCGCGCCGGCCGCCGACACCCGCGCGATCGATTTGCGGGTAGGCCCTCCCGACGCGCCGATCCTGGCCGGCCCCTCGGTCGTCAACATGGGTAATCCCCATGTGGTCTTCTTTGTCGCCGATATCGAGGCCTATGATCTCGCGACTCTTGGGCCGCGCATCGAGAACGATCCGATTTTTCCTGATCCCGGCGAACGGCATCCTCTCCATCTCGGCTCCCAGGGCTGAGGCCTCTTGTCCGGGTACGGGTGCGCGACATAGCCGATCCCCTCCTCGCGCACCGGGTCGAAGTGCACCGCGGAAAGGTCGTAGGCCCAGTCAAATCCGGGCGACAAGCGGGATGGCCTGCTTGTCCGAGTACCGGACGATCCGGATCATCTCCTCGTTGAGCTCCCGCCACTGCGACCAGCTCATCGAGCCGAGCTGCCCGAACGAGTGGGTCGGCTCGTTGAATAGCTCGTAGAACGCCACGGTGTGGTTCCCGTGGAAGTGCATGGCGATCGTTCGCCGAGAAATCGAACGTCTCCTCCTTGCTGGTGACGTAGTGGGGCGCCTCGAACATCCCGCTTTCGAGGTTCCCGATCGAATGCCAGTCGATGATCACGTGCATCCCGAGGTCGGTGCACCAGTCGACCGC
>CAWESJ010000165.1:0-8161 GCA_963811015.1 uncultured Alphaproteobacteria bacterium
GGCGGCGAGATTTTTCGCATCGGCCGGCGCCGGTTGATAGACATGGGCGTCGCCATTGGGACCAACCAGGGCCGCGACCTCGACGCGATCGCCGCCGACATTGCGGGCGAGATCGGCGAGGATGGTGAAAGTCGCGACGACGGGGAGCTTGTCCGACGCACGCGCCGGAGCGAGCCCGATGCAGGCCGTCGTCAGTCCGCATGCGATCACAGCTATAATATAACGTCTGGATTGCATGGGGGTCCGCCCTTCGCCCGCCGGATCAGGCTTCGAGATGCGATCTGGGCTTCAACCGGCGCAGGAGGCCGCCCGCCGGTCCAAAAACCAAAGCCAGAAGATAGAGCAGACCCGCCGCCAAAATGATTATCGGTCCGGATGGAAGGCCGGCATGGAAGGAGACGACCAGGCCGGCGTAGCCCGAAAGCGCGCCAAGCCCGGCCGAGATCGCGATCATCGCGGTCATGTCCCGCGCGATCAGCCGTGCGGCGGCGGCGGGCAGCATCATCATGCCGACGGCGAGCAATGTGCCAAGCGCCTGAAAGCCGCCGACGAGGTTCAAGACCACAAGCGCCAGAAAGACGATTTGCGTCGGCCCTCCGGCGCGGCTGACGGAGGCGAGGAAGCCGGGGTCGACCGTCTCCATCGACAAGGGCCGGTAAAGAAGGGCTAGTCCGGCGAGCGTGACGCTCGCGATCGCGGCGAGAAGGATCAAGGTCGCGTCGTCGAGGGCGAGGACGCTGCCGAAGAGTACATGCAGGAGATCGATGTTCGAGCCGCGCAAGGACACCACGGTGACGCCGAGCGCCAGCGAAATCAGGTAGAAAGCCGCGAGCGAGGCGTCCTCGCGCAGGATCGTCGCGCGGGCGACGAGGCCCGAGCCCATGGCGACGACGAGGCCGGCGGCGAGGCCGCCAAGGGTCATCGCCGAAAGCGACAGGCCGGCGAAGAGATAGCCGATCGCGGCGCCCGGAAGGATCGCATGCGCCATGGCGTCGCCGGTGAGCGACATGCGCCGCAGGATCAAGAACACGCCGAGCGGCGAGCCGCCGAGCGCCAAGGCGAATGCGCCGACGAGCGCGCGCCGCATGAACGCGAATTCGACGAAGGGCGAGACCAGGAGGTCGCTCATCATGGCGCTGAACCGAGCCTCCTCACGCGGCCCGGCCGCAGGCCTGCGCCCGATGGTCGAAAGCCTCGATCATGGACCTCGCCTTCAAGAGATTTTCCGCGGTGAGGACCGTCTCGGTGCGCCCTTGCGCGATCGGCTCCCTGGCGAGCAAAAGAGTTTGCGGAAAATGCCGCCGCACCAGATCGAGATCATGCAGCACCGCGAGCACGGTGCGCTTTTCGGCGCGCCAGCGCGCGACCAGATCGAGCAGATCGGCGGTCGTCTTCGTATCGATCGCGGTGAAAGGCTCGTCGAGCAGGATGATGGCGGCGTCCTGGATGAGGAGCCGCGCAAACAGCATGCGCTGCAATTCGCCGCCCGAAAGCGTCGCGATGGCGCGCCGCTCGAAGCCTTCGAGCCCGACCGCCGCGATGGCGGCGCGGATTTTGGCTTCGTCGCTACGGGAGCATCCGCCAAACGCGCCGCGGAGCCGCCAAAGCCCCATGGCGACGAGGTCGAAGACATTGATGGGAAAGCTTCTGTCGATCTCGGCCGCCTGCGGCAAATAGGCGATCTCGCGCGATTTGGCGCGCGGCAGCGAGATCGCGCCGCTGAGCGGCGAAAGCGCTCCGGCTATGCCTTTGAGCAAGGTCGATTTGCCGGCGCCGTTGGGGCCGCAGATCGCGACCAGCGCGCCGGTCTCGACGTCGCCGTCAAGATGATGCACGGCGGGATGACGGTCATAGCCGAGCGTCAGGTCGCGGAAGAGAATGGCGGCGCTCATTGAAAGTCCACTGGAAAATCCATCGCCGGCGCGGCTGGCCAATCCATCAATGCAGCGCCCAATAGACGGCGGCCCAGAGAAGGGCGATCAAGACCAAGGCGCCGCCGCAGCGCGCCAGGGCCGAAATTCGGAAGAGCGAGAAGCCCGCGCCGGACGCCGGCTCGGCCAAATGGACGTCATGCGCCATGCGCGTCATTCCTCCACGAGGGTGTAACACTATAACATAGGTTGCGGGCGGGCAAGCTGGAGCGAGACCGGCATGCCGGGATTTCGCGGGCGCCAGCGCCACCGCCGGCCGAAGGCGTCGCTTTAAAAAAAAAGTGATGAGGGCCGAAAGGGGTTTGCCGCGGCCGGCCGAAATATGCTCCAAGCCTTTGATTTTTATTTGCCGCACCGCGCCAATGAAGGCCTTGGCGCGGGGCCGCCGAAAGCGCGGCCGGCTGCAATTCGCGGTTTTCGCCGTTCGATTTTAGGCCTAATTTGCCACATTGGACTCGCGCGCTCGTTTTGGTAAGTTTTCCTCCATGACCAAAGCTCCCCGCCCGGTATCGAAAAAGGCTGCGCGCCCGAATTCTCATAAGGCGTCGCGCCAGTTTGGCTTGATTATCGCCGCCTTCGCGCTCGGCCTCGCCGGCCTCGCCACCCTGGCCTATAGCGGGATCGAGAAGCGCGGCGAATTGGGCGTGGCGTCGATCGGCGGGCCGTTCGCCATGACCGATCAGGATGGCCGCGTGGTCACCAACAAGGAGCTTGAAGGGCGCCCCTATCTGGTTTTCTTCGGCTATACCCATTGCCCGGATTTTTGCCCGACCGCGCTGTTCGACATTTCCGAAGTGTTCAAGGCGCTTGGGCCGGACAAAAAGATCGCCGCGCTTTTCATCACGGTCGATCCCGACCGCGATACGCCGGCGACGTTGAAGACCTATCTCGAGAATTTCGATCCGCGCATCATCGGCCTTACCGGAGACCCGGATAAAACCCAGGCGGTCGCCAAGGCTTTCAGGGTCTATGTCAAGAAGGCGCCGACCGAGAACGGCGATTATTCGGTCGATCACACCGCCATCGTCTATCTGATGGACAAGCGCGGCCGGTTTGTGAACGCCTTCAACCTGGCGAAGCCGCCGAAAGACGCCGCGCGGGAGCTTGCAGCCTATCTTTGACAAGTCCTTGAGCTTCAACAAGTCCTTGAGCTTCAGCGGTCAATAAAATCCCAGCGGAAAATATTTTAGGTAAAGGTCGGTGTAGGCGCCCTTGGCCGCGAGGGCGGCGAGGGCGTAGTCGAGCGCTTGGCGCAGGCGCGCGTCGCCTTTTTTCACGGCGATCCCGACGCCTTCGCCAAAGAACTGGCTGTCGAGGAAGGGGCCGCCGCGAAAGGCGCAGCATCCGCCGGCGTCGTCGCCTTGGAGCCAGAAACTGAGCGAGACGCCGTCGCCGAAGAGCACGTCGATTTCGCCTCTCTTGAGCGCGTCGCGCAGCGCCTTCGGCGAGTCGTAGGGGTTGCGGGAGGCGTCGGGAAAGAACGTTGCGAGAAAGGCCTCATGCGCGCTATGCGCCTCGACGCCGATCTTCTTGCCGCGCAGGCTTTCCGGCGTCGGGTCCGCGAGCTTGGAGGCCTTCAGCGCGACAAATCGGGCCGGGGTCGCGTAATAGGGTCCGGTGAAGTCGAGCTTCTCCCGCGTTTGCGGGTCGATGCGCATCGAGGCGATGATCGCGTCGCCCTGATTTTCGTCGAGCGCGTCGATCAGCGTATCGAATCTTCGCGCCTGGATCGTGCAGGGGATTTTCAGCTCCTCGCAAATGGCCCGCGCCAAATCCACGTCGAAGCCGGTCAGGGCGCCGCCCGGCAAGGCGAAATGGAATGGCGGATAATCGTCTTCGGTCAGGAAATGGATGCTGCGAAGATCGGTCATCTCGGGTTTTTCGATGCGGTGATGCGGATCCCAGAAGCTCGGCGCCAAGACTTTCGACTCGACTTGGGAAGCCGAGTCCTCGGCTTGAGGATCGGCCAGAGTCGGGCTCGCCGCCAGGGCGAGGCAAATGGCGAGGACGGAAGTCGCGGGGTTCAATTTGCGCTCCTTGAAGCTCGAGCGGTATATTTCTCCGGCGGGATCGGTCCGGCCCGGATTGCTTTTCAGCGCGGCGGCGCATTCGGCCGCGCGTCGAATTATAAAGACGGACTTGAACTTACGGTTTGCCTTTGCGATCTCCAACTGTCTATAGCCGTGATGCGCCGCATTGCGGCCGCGATGGAGATAGGACAAAAACGCGTAAATGAGTAGGGCAGCGCCGCCGCTCGGCTTATCCGACGAGGAAACGAGGCCGCTCATGCAGGGGCTGGCCAGCGTGCCGGTTTTCTTTGCCGTCACGGGCAAGCGGGTCGTCCTCGCCGGCGGCTCCAGCGCCGCCTTTTGGAAGGCCGAGCTTTTCCTCGCCGCCGGGGCCGCGCTCGAGATTTATGGCGCCGATCCTTGCGCCGAGCTCCGCGCGCTGGCGGAGCGCCATGCGTCGGTTCGGCTCGTCCGCCGCCGTTTCGAGCCGGCGGATCTGCAAGGCGCCGCGCTTGCGATCGCCGATGTTGAGGGCGCCGACGAAGCCGCGGCTTTCCAGGCGGCGGCTCATGCCGCGGGCGTTCCCGCCAATATTGTCGACAAGCCGGAATTTTCCGATTTTCAGTTCGGCGCGATCGTCAATCGCTCGCCCCTGGTCGTCGGCATTTCGACTGACGGCGGCGCGCCGGTTCTGGCGCAAGCCTTGCGCGGACGGCTCGAAGCCATGCTGGCGCATGAGGTCAAGCTTTGGGCCGGCGCGGCCAAGGGCTGGCGGCAAAAATTAAAGGCGCGCGACCTTTCGGCGAAGGCGCGGCGGCGGTTCTGGGAACTGTTCAGCGCGAAGGCGCTCGACGCCCGCCGCGCCGGACCTGATGCGGCGGATTTCGCCGAGCTGCTCGCCGAAGCTGAAGCTGACGTCCCGCGCGCGGCGGCGGGCTCGGTCGCGCTGGTCGGGGCGGGTCCCGGCGATCCCGAACTTCTGACCTTGAAGGCCCTGCGGATTCTGCAATCCGCCGACGTGGTCCTCTACGATGATCTCGTCGCGCCCGGAGTCGTGGAGATGGCGCGGCGCGAGGCCGAAAAAATCCCGGTCGGAAAGCGCGGCTACAGGCCGTCCTGCCGCCAGGAGCATATTGTCGCCCTCATGATTTCATTGGCGCGGAGCGGCAAGCGCGTGGTTCGCCTCAAGGGCGGCGATCCGATGATTTTCGGGCGCGCCAATGAGGAGATCGCGGCGTTGCGGGACGCTGGAATCCCTGTCGAGGCGGTTCCGGGCGTCACCGCCGCGCTCGGCGCCGCGGCCTCGCTGAAGATCTCCCTGACCGAGCGCGCCAAGGCGCGGCGCGTCCAGTTCATCACCGCCCATGCGCATGATGGTAAGCTGCCGGAAGATTTCGACTGGCGCTCCATATGCGACCCGCGAGCCTCCAGCGTCGTCTATATGGGGCGGAAAACGCTCGCCGCCTTGTCGGATCGCCTTTTGGCGCATGGGCTCGATCCGGCGACGCCGGCTGTCCTTGTGGAGCGCGCGACATGGCCCAATGAGCGAAGCGTCGCTGGGACGATCGCGGATCTGCCCGCTAAAATAGGCGCCGACGACTTCCCGGGGCCTTGCGTCATCCTGATTGGGGCGGCCTTCGCCGCCGCGGCCTGCGGGCCGGGGCTTGAGGACCAGCAAAGCGCGAGCGCCGCCGCCGAATGACGCCGCGCCAAGAGGGCAGGCTGGCGCAATGCGCGCCAAGGAGCCTGCGCGAAGGCGGAGCGCCGGGCCAGGATTCGTCATTTGGCTGCGGCTTTATCGCGGCGCGGGCGTTTAAGCTTTTTAAGAGAATTTTCATGATGCTGCCTTGTTTTCGGGTTTGCTTAACTCGAACCAAGGGGTGCGAAAGTAAGGCTGGCGTCAGCGTCACGTAATGCTTCGGGCTTGGGGGGCCTGGAGCGGTTGCCGATCAGATGGGGTGATCTGATCGGGAACCGCTCTAATTCAAACAGTTAGAGCAAGTTCTGATCGAAAAAGTCGGTCGAGTTTTTCGGAACATGCTCTGGTCCCGCTTCGATGGATCAGGCTCCAAGGAGACCAGGATGCGCGCTTTTACACTTGCAATGGTCGGCGGCGCCCTCGTCATAGCCGCCGCGGCAGGCTCGGCGGTCTATTTTTACGAGCGGCCAAGCGTCCTTCGCGTCGCGGTGGCGCGCGACAGCGACGACGAGGCGATCTTCGCCGCCGCGGCGCAGGATTTGGCGCAAGGCCGGGAGTGGATCAGGCTCAAGCCGGTGGTCGTCGAGACCCTGGCGGACAGCGCCCGCGCGCTCGAGGATCAGCGCGCCGATCTCGCCGTCGTGCGCAGCGACGTCGCCATGCCGGCGGGCGGCCAGACCGTCTTGATCATGCGCCGAAACGCCGCCGTCCTGATCGCGCCGGCGAAATCCGAGCTGCGCTCGGTTGACGGCCTGCGCGGCAAGAAGGTCGGAGTTCTCTGGGGCGGACAGGCTGGGAAGAGCCGGAGCCAAACCCTGCTCGACGCCGCCCTCGCCCAATATGACGTTCCCGCGAGTTCGGTGAGGCGGGTGGCGCTGGCGCTCGAGGATCTTCGCTCGGCGATCGAGCGCAAGGAAGTCGACGCCGTGCTC
This sequence comes from uncultured Alphaproteobacteria bacterium, assembly GCA_963811015.1. Classification (GTDB taxonomy): domain Bacteria; phylum Pseudomonadota; class Alphaproteobacteria; order Rhizobiales; family Beijerinckiaceae; genus Methylocapsa. The sequence goes on from CAWESJ010000165.1 coordinate 6,572, forward strand.
ATTGTCGACGCGCCGGGCTCTCCCGCCGCGACCGCCGCCGCCGCCGCCATGGCCGAGGCGGGCGGAGGATCGCCCAATTTCATCCCGATGGACGAGGCGAAGGCGATCGCGCAGCGGGCGCCGAATGTGGAAGCCGTCGAGGTGGCGCGCGGGGCGTTTGGCGGAGCGCAGCCAAGGCCCGCCGCCGATCTCGACACGCTCGGCTCGAGCACCCGGCTTGTCGCGAGACATACGCTCGACAATGAAACCGTCGGCGAATTGACGCGGCTGCTCCTGGACGCGCGGCCGAGCTTGGCCCAGCGGTTTCCGATGGCTAATCGAATCGAGGGCGCCTTCGACGGATAAGGGCGTGGCCATGCCGGTCCATCCCGGCGCAGCCGCCTATATCGACGACGAGGAGAAGGGCTTTTTCGACACTTACAGCGATTTCATCTATATAGGCGCCATGGTCCTCAGCCTGTTCGGCACCGGCGCGGCTGCGCTTGTCGCCAGGTTCAACCGGCAGCAAGGCGCCGATTTCGAGCGGATCCTGCAGCGCCTCGTCGAAATCATCAAGATCAGCCGAAGCGCCGACCGCCTCGCCGCGCTCGACGAGCTCGAAAGCGAAGCCGACGATTTGCTCGCCATGGCGCTCGCCCTCGACGCGGGCCATGCCTTGAGCGGCAATCGTCTGGCCGCGACCGGGCTTGCCTTGAACCAGGTCCGCCACGCGATCGCCGACCGCCGGCGGTTTTTCGAGGCTCCCGTCCGCACCCGCTTCGCGCCCCGCCTCGTCAACGAGTAAGGGCGTTTTGGTCAAAGCTTAAGAGCGTTTGGCGCTCCTTGCGCCGGACATTCCGCCACCGCCTTAGCGCGACCAGGCTCCAGATCGCCTCGACAAGGCCAAAAGGCCAGGCGCCCTGCAAAAAGCCATAGATCGATCCGAGGCCGCAGGCGAAGGCGAAGCCGAGGACGAACCCGGAGCCGCGATCCTCCAGCGCATAGGCGGCGAGCATCGCGCAAACCGCGATCAAGCCGAAGAGGGTCAGCCCATCCATGACGGCGCGATCCCGGCCCGCCAAGTCGCGCCTTTCATGAGGCTGTCGGACAGGCGGCGCATAAGAGGTTTCCAAATCAGGCGGTTTCGTATATGGGATGCTGCAACTGCGAAGGCGCGCCCCCATATCTTAAGCCGGCTCATCTCGATGAACGCTCGCGGGCTCGAGGGCGAAACCGTTCGCTCGGGGCTCCTTGGCGCCAACGGCCGCGCATCTCGTCGAGAGACCGAAGCAGCTTGAATTACACTTTTAATTAGACTGGCGAACACATGAATCTTCGTAATATCGCTATTATCGCCCACGTCGATCACGGCAAGACGACGCTGGTCGATCGCCTGCTCCAGCAATCGGGCGCTTTTCGCGAGAATCAGCGCGTCGCCGAACGGGTCATGGACTCAAATAATCTCGAAAAAGAGCGCGGGATCACGATCATGGCCAAGGCGACCTCGATCGCCTGGAAGGACACGCGCGTCAATATCGTCGACACGCCCGGCCACGCCGATTTCGGCGGCGAAGTGGAGCGCATCCTTTCATGGTCGATGGCGCGATCGTT
>CAWESJ010000166.1:0-4504 GCA_963811015.1 uncultured Alphaproteobacteria bacterium
TGGCAGTTGCGATATAGCATTGGGTACTGGATGATATTCCTTACGGAAAATCTTTCAAATTCTTCAATAAAACCGAAAGTGGATTGATTTACGGCAATCTTTTATTTTACAAGTGGGGAAATTGTTTATACTTAAAGCAGACTGGCAATTATTAGAAGCCAGTTAGCGAAATGATAGAATGGTTCATTATTTGGAAAGCACTTCCAAGGAGCATATTCCTGATGGGATCACTACCTATGATTACATGTATTATCATCCGTATTTCATTTATTCCGCATTTCTCCAAATCTCCACATTACAGATGATTATCTATTTAGGCAATCAAATTAAAGCGCATCCAAATCAAATCAATGTGACTTTAGACAATATTGATCCTTTACTGGAGTATTGCAATACCGAAATCATCGCATGTCGGGCCACAATCATCGCCCGCAAGCTGCCCTATTTCACCTATGGATCCTATCCGCAGGGTCAGCGCTGGCGGGTTGATCTGACGCTTTTCGCGGGCGCTTCGCTGATCGCCTGGCTGCTCTGGCTCGACGCGCCCGGCCGCCGCCTCGCCGCGATCCTGTTTTTCCTCGCCTATCCGATTCTCGCCTTCATCCTGCTCTCGGGCGCGCCGGGCCTCGGCCTGCCGCGCGTCGACACCAATTTATGGGGCGGCGTTTTCGTCAGCCTTCTCGTCGCGGCGGTCGGGATCGTGTGTTCGCTGCCGCTCGGGATCATTCTCGCCCTCGGCCGCCGCTCGCGCCTGCCGGCCGTGAGCCTCGCCTGCGCCGGCTTCATCGAATTCGTGCGCGGCGTGCCGATGATCACCGTCTTGTTCATGGCCAACACCATGCTGCCGCTCTTCGTCCCGGAAAGCCTCGCGCCCGATCGTCTGGTTCGGCCCCTGATCGGCGTCGCCCTGTTCGCCTCGGCCTATATGGCGGAGGTGGTGCGCGGCGGCCTTCAGGCGATCCCGAGGGGACAATTCGAGGGCGCGGCGGCGCTCGGCCTGCGCGCCTTGCCGACGCTGCGCCTCGTCATTCTGCCGCAGGCCTTGCGCTATGTCATACCGGGCGTCGTCAATTCCTTCATCGGCCTTTTCAAGGATACGACTTTGGTCGCCATCGTCGGCGTTTTCGATTTTCTGCGAACGGTCGAAACGGCGCGCCTCGATCCGGTCTGGGCCGGCCCGACGATCTCGGCGACAGGCTATATTTTCGCCGCGCTGTTCTATTTTGTGTTCTGCTTCGGCATGTCGCGCTATTCGCGCTTCGTCGAGCTTCGGCTCTCGCGCGGCCGCGGCCATTGAAGTCGCGACAGGGCATGGAGGATCTCATTTCTGACTTTGCGCCGGGCGCGGAAAAACCCGCGATCGAGATGATCGGGGTCAATAAATGGTTTGGCGCCTATCATGTGCTGCGCGACATCGACCTTACCGTCGAACGCGGCGAACGGATCGTCATTTGCGGGCCGTCCGGCTCTGGCAAATCGACCCTGATCCGCTGCGTCAATCGGCTGGAGGCGCATGAGGCCGGGCGCATCTTCGTCGAAGGAACCGAGCTCACGGCGGATCTGCGCCGCGTCGATGAAGTGCGCCGCGAGGTCGGCATGGTGTTCCAGCATTTCAACCTGTTTCCGCATCTGACCATTCGCGAAAATTGCGCCCTCGCCCCAATTTACGTGCGCAAGATGGCGCGCGCCGACGCCGAAGCGCTGGCGTCGCATTATCTCGCCAAGGTGCAGATCCTCGAGCAGGCTGACAAATATCCGGGCCAGCTGTCGGGCGGCCAGCAGCAGCGGGTCGCCATAGCCCGGGCGCTCTGCATGAACCCCAAGATCATGCTTTTCGATGAGCCGACCTCGGCGCTCGACCCCGAAATGGTCAAGGAAGTGTTGGAGACGATCGTCGCGCTCGCCAAAGAGGGCATGACCATGATCTGCGTCACCCATGAAATGGGATTTGCCCGGCAGGTCGCCGACAGGGTGATCTTCATGGACGCCGGCGCAATCGTCGAGAGCAACGCGCCGGAGGCGTTTTTCGCCGATCCGAAACATGAGCGGACAAGGCTTTTCCTCGGCCAGATTCTGAAATAGCCCTCCGGGAACGGCTTGCCGGCGCGCGCGTTAATTACCAAAGTAAACCGGTCTTTCATGAAAGCTTCGGCCGAGACGGGGGGAGGAAATCGTGAAGATCTGTCGGACATTGCTTTTGGCCGCAGGGCTTGGTTTCGCTAACTTCGGGCTCATGGCTCCGCCGGCAACGGCTTTGCCCATGATGGGCCTCGACCCGGCGTTCGCGACCCAGGCGGCGGCCGCGCAAACCGTCGAAAAGGCGCGCTGGATCTGCGGACCTTATGGTGGCTGTCGCTGGGTCCACGGCTGGCGCCATTGGGGTCCGCGCCGCTATTGGGCTTCCCATTACGGCCCCTGGTGGTGGTGGCCGCGTCCCTTCTATTGGTAGAAGGCGGCGCGCAAGCTTCATCGCCTAGACCAGTCCCGCCGAGACTTCTCCCGCCCGGCCAACTCCCGTAAGCAGCCCGACGCCCCCGCGCGTCGGGTTTTTTATTCGCTCTCGAGCATGAACGCGACCTGCGGCCGTTCAAGGAGCCTTTCTGATTTTCCCGCGCCAAATAAATTGCGTTTGACGCCGGCGGAATCGCTTCATCAGGCCTCGATGGTCTCGTCGGAGACGCCGCGCACGCCGTTCACGTCCTCGGCCAGCGCAATGAGCGCCTTGCGCTCCTCCGGCGAGCCGACGAGCCCCCAAATATGCACGACGCCATTGGAGACGACGATATTGCGCTCGCCGAAATCGGTCCAGGATTGCTTTGCGAGCTGCTCCAGGACCGCGGCCCTTATGCCGCGATCGGCGAGATGGTCGTCGGCCGGCGCGGGGGCGCCGAGGCGAGCGCCTGGATGAGATTGGCCCGGCTCACAATGCCGACAAGCTTGCCGTCCTTCAGGATCGGAACCCGCTTGATTCTATTTTTTTCCAGGATGCTCGCCAATTCGGCGAGCGATGTGTCCTCGCTTGCGGAGACGACATGTTCGGACATCACTTCGGCCACCTTGCGGCCATGCGATTTCGCATAGTCGAACGCCAGCACGCTCGCCGGCGTGATCGCTTCGAGCCACCATGGCCGATGCTTGACCGTGCCGATCTCCTCGCGATGCAGCAAATCGCCTTCGCTCAGGATTCCGACGACCCGCCGGTCGGCGTCAATGACCGGCAGGGCGCTGACGTCATGGTCGACAAGCAGCTGCACCGCTTTCGCCAGATCGTCGTCGGGACCGACCGTGACGACATCATGGACCATCACATCGCTTGCGTTCATTTCGGCTCCTTGTCTTTGCGCGCAAATCCGCCTCGGTCCGTCGCGACCGGCGCGCGCGTATATAGCGCGGCCATTGTGACGAACCTATCTCAGCGGGAGCCTGGCTGACGCCCTGCAACCGGCTGGGGCGATTTTTCGGCGGCCGCGCGGAAAGATGCGGCCAGCCAGCTTTGAGCGCCGATTTCCGCGCGACGTCAGCCGCGGCGGAAATTGGACCTCGCCGCGGCGGCGCGGGCGGCGATCGTCTCCATGTTCCGGCGGGAGCTTTTGGCCAGGCCATGCTCCGTCTTATGCCAGTGATAGGGGCGCAGAACGAGATCGTACAGCGCCGCCCAGGCGGCGATCGACATCATGAGGTAATAGGGCAGGAGCAGCGGCAGGAACGGCCAAAGGCCGAGGAGCTTGCGCCGCTTCATGCCGAGCAGGGAGAGCCAAAGCGCCGAGCCCGCCCCAAACAGCGCGACCGAGGTCCAAAGCGCGGCCTCGACAAGCGCGAGGCCCGAGGCGTGGAGGGGCAGGTTCGCGGTCGCGAGATCGCGCATCGTGATCGCCGTAAAAAAGGGCCAGAGGGGCGGCGCGATGACCAAGCTTGTCATCATGAGGACGAGCGCGCAGGCGTCGCGCGCGCCAATCTCCGCCACGACACGCCGAGGGCGCCGCGTGAGCGTGATCAAGGTTTGCATCCATCCCTTGGACCAGCGCCGCCGCTGCGTCACCCAGGCCTTGAAGCCGCTCGGAGCTTCTTCCTGGGTGGTCGACTGCAGCGTGCCGGCGCGATAGCCGAAACGGGCGAGACGGAGGCCGAGGTCGGCGTCCTCCGTCACATTCCATGCGTCCCAGCCACGCAGCTCGCGCAACACGTCGGTGCGGAAATGGTTCGACGAACCGCCAAGAGGCAAAGGGAGGCGAAGCGCGGCGGCTCCCGGGTTCAGGACGTCGAACAGCACAGCATATTCGATGGAAAACATCCGCGTCAGCCAGGAGTCCTCGACATTGTCGATCGTGAGCCGCGCTTGCAGACATGCGACCCGGCGCGGCTCGCGCAGGAAACGTTCGGCCGCCTGCCGCAGCTGATGCGGCGCAGGGACGTCCTCGGCGTCGAAAACCGCCACGAACTCGCCGCGCAGGAGCGGCAGGGCGACATTGAGGGCGCGCGGCTTGGTCCGCGGCGCGCCATCCGG
>CAWESJ010000167.1:0-3151 GCA_963811015.1 uncultured Alphaproteobacteria bacterium
TTGAGAACAGTCACATCGGTCGTCGTGAGATCGAAGGTCCCATCGCCGTTCAGATCCGTTTTCACCGTCGTCGAAAGGCCGTTGGCGCTGGTTGTCGTGACGGTCTGATCGCGTTCCGAGCCATTGGCGTTCTTGTCCGTGACGGTTTCGGTCCGGCTTCCATCGGCGTTGAGGACCGTCACATCGGTCGTCGTGAGATCGAACGTTCCGTCGCCGTTGAGGTCGATCTGCGTCGTCGTCGACAATCCGGTCGCGCTGGTGGTCGTGACGGTCTGATCGCGTTCCGAGCCATTGGCGTTCTTGTCCGTGACGGTCTCCGTTTGGCTCCCGTCGGCGTTGAGGACCGTCACATCGGTCGTCGTCAGATCGAAGGTCCCATCGCCGTTGACATCGATCTGCGTCGTCGTCGACAATCCCGTCGCACTGGTCGTCGCGACGGTTTGATCGCGCTCGGAGCCATCAGGGTTGAGATCCGAGACCGTATCGACAATATTCCCATTGGCGAGCTCGACGACGGTCTCCTTCTGGTCAACCGCGCCATCGCCGTTCAGATCGCGCGTTGTCGTCACGGTCTTGCGGTCGACGCTGGTGGCGGTAACCGTCTGGTCAAGCAACGCGCCATTGGCGCTCCTGTCAGCGACGGTCTCGGTCCGGCTGCCGTCGGCGTTCACGACAGTCACGTCCGTGGTCGTGACGTCAAATATTCCATCGCCGTTCAAATCGGTCTGGGTCGTCGTCGAAAGGCCGTTGGCGCTCGTCGTGACGACAGTCTTGTTTCGCAGAGATCCATTGCCGTTCTGCGCGCTCGTCGTCTCCGTAGAGCTGCCGTCGGCGTTCTTCACAATGGTCGAAACCACGGTCAGGTCGATGACACCGTCGCCATTCAAATCCGTCTGGACGGTCTTGGTCAGGCCGTCCGCGCTCGTCGTGGTGATGGTCTTGTCGATCAAGCCGCCGTTCGGGCTGATATCCGACGCCGTATCGACGCTCGAGCCATTGGCCGCGACCGCGATGCTTTCGACCTGATCGAAGACGCCGTCGCCATTCGAATCGGTCTCTATCGTGCGCGACCGCCCATCGGCCGCCTTTACCGTCACGGTCTTGTCGCGCAGCGAGCCATTGGCGTTCGTGTCAGTCACGGTCTCGGTGCGGCTGCCGTCGACGTTCACAACCGTCACATCGGTCGTGGTCAGGTCGATGACCCCGTCGCCATTGACGTCGCTCTGCGTCGTCGTCGACAAGCCATTCGCGCTGATCGTCGTGATCACCTTGTCGCGAAGCGATCCATCCGCGTTGCGATCGGTCTGCGTCGTCGTCGTGCTGCTATCCGCGTTGACGACAATCGTCGATGTTTGGGTCAGGTCATAAACCCCGTCGCCATTGGCGTCGATCTGGATGGTCTTGGAATGGCCGTCCGCGCTCGTGGTCGTGACGATTTTATCCTTCAGCGAGCCATTGGCGTTCGTGTCGGTGACGGTTTCGGTCCGGCTATTGTCCGCATTGACCACCGTCGCGTCGACTGTGGTCAGATCATAGATTCCGTCGCCGTTGAAATCGGTTTGAACGGTGCGCGTCAAGCCATTGGCGCTCACCGTTGTGAGGCTCTTGTCCCTGGTCGATCCGTCCGGGTTCAGGTCGGTCAGCGTCACGGATTTGCTGCCGTCCGCGTTTGTGGCGTCGACCTCGGTCTGATCGATAAGGCCATCACCATTGAAATCGCGCTGGATCGTGACCGTCTTGCCGTTGGCGCTCGTCGTCGTGACAATTTGGTCGATAAGCACGCCGGCGCCGGTCTTGTCGGTCAGCGTTTCGGTCTGGCTGCCATCGGCATTGACCGCGGTCGCGTCGCTTTGCACCTGATCGATGACGCCGTCGCCGTTGAGGTCGAAGGAGATGGTCTTGGAGAGGCCATTGGCGGACGTGGTCGAGATTGTCTCGTTGGCGAGGCTCCCGTCCGGGTTCAGCGCCTTGTTGTCGATGGTCGTCGAGCCATCGGCATTATGCGTTGTCGTCGATTTGATCGCATAGCCATTTGAATCATAGGCGAAGGACACCGTGGCCGCCGTACCTGTCGAGCCATTGGTGCGGGTGAATGTCGTTTCGCCGTCGATTGACGATCCGTCGGTGAAACTCTGGCTGGTGGCGTCGGGCGTCAAATTGATCGAGGTTATGCCCGCCTGCGCCAGGGTCTCCAGCGTTTGCGTGCCGTCGGCATTGGTGACCAGGATCTTGAAATCGGCGAAATCGGCATCGCCGGCGTCGAGCTTCCCGTCATGATTGGTGTCGAACACATCGGCGAGCGCCTGCATGTCGGTTGTGGCGGTCGGGTCCCAATCGGTGAAGACCACCTGGTTCTGCTGGGTGATCTGGCCGGTGCCGGCGAGATCGAGCACGAGCACGCCATTGCCCGCGCCAGCCCAGGCGGTGCGATGCTGATAGCCGTCGCCCGCCATGTCGAAGAACGTGTTGGATGAGCTGAGCGGCGTGATCTTGACGCCATTGCCAGCGAGATCGAGCACGATCGGGCCGTAGGAACCACCGCCGTAGGACCCTCCACCATAACCATAGGAGCCGCCGCCATAGCCGGAGGAGCCTCCACCATACGAGCCGCCGCCATAACCATAGGAACCGCCCCCGTAGGGGGCTGACGCGTAGTAGCCTGAGTTGCCGAATTGGTCGAGCTGGTATGGAGCCGTCAAGTCGGAATTCGAGGGATCCGTGATTGAAGCCACCGGATCAAATGCGGGAGCGCCGGCGGGCGCGACCTGGTCGGCGAGCGGCGCAACGGCCACCGAGCGGCCTTCCTGCAGTGGAGCTGTGGCATCGGTTATCGTGACGCCGAGTTGCTGCGGCATTTGCACACCGTCGCCACCGGGCTGGACATAGCCGTCGATCTGGAGAGGCCCAAGAGTGACTGATCCTGTCAAGTCGGCGTCGGATGGACCCTGCAAGGCTGCAACGCCGTCGCTTCCGATCGGCGCCGCGCCAGCGGCCGAAAGACCAATTCCGAACGCAGCCCCGACAGCGGCCGCGCCTGCGACCGCGGGTCCGAGGAAGATTGCTGCGCCGATCAACACGGCCGCTCCGCCGACCGCTACAGCGGTTCCGACGCCCCAGCCGGCTATGTCGAATGCACCAGAAGACGCTAAAG
>CAWESJ010000168.1:0-7779 GCA_963811015.1 uncultured Alphaproteobacteria bacterium
CGAGATCTCGCCGATATTCTGAACGCGACCTATGCCGAACTCGCCGAAAACGCCGCCTATTCGCCGGACGCCGCGGCGGCCGGGCGGCGCGCCTTGCGCAACGTCGCGCTCGACCTTCTCGCCGCCGGCGATCCGGTCGAGGGCGCGCGCCTCGCCATGCGCCAGTTCGAGGGCGCCAATACGATGACCAATAAAATCGCCGCGCTCAATGTGCTCTCGCATACGCCAGGCGGGGCGCGCGAGGCCGCGCTCGAAGCCTTCTACCGCGTCCACGCCAGCGAGGCCCTCGTCATCGACAAATGGTTCGCGCTGCAGGCGATGATCCCCGAACGAGGCGTCCTCGACCGCGTGCGCGGCCTGATGGCCCATCCGGCGTTCTCGATTTCGAATCCGAACCGCGCGCGCGCGCTGATCGGCGCCTTCGCGGCCGGAAACCAGACCCAGTTCAACGCCCTCGACGGGAGCGGCTATGATTTCGTCACCGCAATCGTGGTCGATCTCGACCGCAAAAATCCGCAGGTCGCCGCGCGGCTTCTCTCGGCCTTCAGAAGCTGGCGGACGCTCGAGCCCGCGCGCCGAAGCCGCGCGGAGGCGGCGCTGCGTCGCGTCGCCGGCTCCGCCGGGCTTTCACCCGATGTGAAAGACATTGCCGAGCGCTCGCTCGCATAAAATGCCCGCGATCAGACGAAATCATCGATCGAAAAAGGCTGTTAACTGATAGGGATCAGTTTGAAAACCACCGGTCGTGACGCCCATGGAAAGACCACACAGACTTGTGGCGTTCGCTTTAGGGTGAAAAAGGCGCATGGACCAAATTCTGGGCGAGCTGTAACGATGCGCGCAGGAACTTTGCTAAGTTGCTTGGCGATCTATTGTCTATTTGCCAGTACAAGTTTTTCCCAAATTTCTCCCGAGTTGAAGCGGGAATTGGACGGGCCGCTTGATAGTTATAAACAATGCGTGTTTCCGAAAGCGATAGACCTTGCACAAAGGAGCGATGAATTGGCGGACGTCATACGGCAGGCTGCCATCGCTGCTTGTTATCGCCAGAGAGATGCCGCGATGGATGCCTTGAGAAGGAATGGAGCGGACGATGCGGACATCGCGGACTTGGACCGACACGTCGACCGTCAGCTGCTCTTGGCCGTCATAGCTACCCGAGCAAAGCATTAGCCTAGCGTCAAACTGACCAAGCAATTGTCAACCGCGAAACTGGACCGTCGCGCGCCAATCGCGCTAGGCTGAAGCGACAGCTTCCGAGACGCAGCCATGACCGAACAGCTCTGGACCAATATTGACAAATATATCACGGACCTGCTTGTCCCGGCGGACCCGGCCCTCGACGCGGCGCTCGAGGCCAGCAATGCGGCGGGCTTGCCGCAGATCGCAGTGGCGCACAAACCAGGGCAAGCTTTTATATTTGTTGGCGCGCCTCCAGGGGGCGCGCAAAATTCTGGAAATCGGCGCGCTTGGCGGCTACTCCGCCATTTGGCTCGCCCGCGCGCTGCCGCCCGACGGCCGCCTGATCACGCTTGAAGCCGATCCCAAACATGCCGAAGTCGCCCGCGCCAATATTTCGCGCGCGGGTCTCGGCGACCTTGTCGAGCTCCGCCTCGGCCGCGCGCTCGACACGCTGCCGCAGCTTCAAGCCGAAGGGCGCGGGCCCTTCGACCTTATTTTCATTGACGCCGACAAGCAGAATATTCCGGCCTATTTCACCTTCGCGCTCCAAATCTCCCGCGGCGGCAGCCTTATCATCGTCGATAATGTCATTCGCAAGGGCGCCGTGATCGACGCCGACAGCGCGGACCCCGACGTCCAGGGCGTGCGCCAGTTCAATAAAATGCTCGCCGCCGAACCGCGCGTCAGCGCCACGGAAATTCAAACCGTCGGCAGCAAGGGCCATGACGGTTTTGCGCTGGCTCTCGTCACCGCCGCATAGAACATTTCCGGAAAAATTGGCGCCGCATTGCCGACCAAGGCGGGCGGGAGCGGTCAAGCCTTGCGCCGGCGCGGGGCCGCGCGATCATATCAAGAACATGTCTTCGAGGTCTCGCAAGAACATGCCCCAACTCCTTGAAATTGAGTAAGTCCTTATCGATAGGATGACTGTGTCCGCTCGGGAGGCGCCCTAGAGCATGTTCCGATTGGATGGAATCACCCAATCGATAAGAACTCGCTCCAGATCAATAAGTTGGAGCATGTTTTCACCGAAAAAGTCGGTCAACTTTTTCGGAACATGCTCCAGGCGCTCGAAGCGCCCGCCCAGAAATGAATTCGCTTTCTTCATATTTTCAACATGATCACATTTTGCATTCACGGTTCATTAAACTCTGGACAAAACGCCAAAGTCAAACTCAGATGATCTCAATTCGGAGAGATGCGGCACATCGCTCCGGTCAGTTTCGAGGGGGCCTGACATGGCGCGTGCAAACGCGGCTCATGCTGCTGCGCAAGCAGGGGCAATGCGGGGTCTTGCCGATCGGCAGGGCCTTGCCTCAAAAACAACGCAACTTGCGATTCTCCGTTTGGCGAGAATTGAGCTGTGGGTGCGCCGCGGCGTTCCCGTCATGGTCGCGCTTTTCATAATTACGCTTGCCGCGATCACCGCGGCCATGACTCGCGACGCGCATGACCACGCCGTCGCCGACGCGTTTTCCGATCTCGAGCTTTTTGGCGCCGTCGTCGCCGACGACATTCGCGCGGCGCTGAAAGGACCGACCGAGGCCGCCGTCGAAACGCTGCTCGCCCAGAAGGTTCCGGCGCGCGCCCTGGCGCGGGGACAGCAGATCCTCGTCAGCAATCTCGCCGGAGAGGTGATCGCCGCCTATCCGCCGGCGCGCGGCTTCAGCGGCTCCCTCACCGATTATCTCGGCGCCGCCCAGCCCTTGACGACTTTCGCCGAAAAAGCCGGCGTATTGCGCATCAACCTCGCGGATGGCTCGGACGCCTTGGCGACGGTCCGCACGCTCGCGGCGCCCTACGGCCAAATCGCCGTCATTCATCCCATGAGCGCAATCTTGTCCGAATGGCGCGCGAACGCCTTCCGCATCGCCGTCCTCCTCTTCTGCACGGTCCTCGTCCTTATCGCCATTGCGGTCGCCTATTTCTGGCAAGCGTCGCGCGCAAGAGAGGCCGACAGGCTCTGCGAACGCGTGCGCGAACGCATCGACACCGCGCTCAGCCGCGGCCGCTGCGGCCTATGGGACTGGGACCTCGCGCGCGGCCGCATCTACTGGTCCCACTCGATGTATGAAATCCTCGGCATGACGCCGATCGGACAGTTCCTGTCCTTCGGCGACATCAATGCGCTCGTTCATCCGCAGGATGGCGATCTCGCGACCATCGCGGAGCTGCTCACCGCTTCGCAGGCCGATTCGGTCGATCACGCGTTCCGAATGCAAAACGTAAGGGGCGAATGGGTTTGGCTGCGCGCCCGCGCCGAGGTCGTTCGCGATCGCCCGGGCGAGATGCCCCATCTCGTCGGCATCGCCGTCGACATCACCGAGCAAAAGGCGCTCGCCGAGCGCACCGCCGCCGCCGACATGCGCCTGCGCGACGCGATCGAGACCATGCCGGAAGCTTCGTGCTTTGGGACGCCGACAACCGCCTGGTGCTGTGCAATTCGAATTTCCAGCAACTGCACAATCTGCCGGACGAAGCGGTGCGCGCCGGGAACGCCCTATGCGCAAGTCATGGCGCAAGGAACGCCAGCCGATCATTCGAGACCGAGATCGCTCGGCGAAACGGCCGCTGCGCCGGCGCGCGCACCTTCGAGGCGCAGCTCGACGACGGCCGCTGGCTGCACATCAGCGAACGCCGCACCAAGGACGGCGGCTATGTCTCGGTCGGCACCGACATCACCGGCGATCAAGCGCACGAAGAACAACTGATGGACAGCGAGCGCCGCCTGATGGCGACCGTCGACCGACCTGCGCAAATCGCAGCAGGCGCTCGAAATGCAGGCGCAGCAGCTCGCCGATCTCGCCGAGAAATATGCCGAGGAAAAGGCCGCGCGCCGAAGACGCCAACCAGGCCAAATCGAAATTCCTCGCCAATATGAGCCATGAGCTGCGCACGCCGCTCAACGCCATCATCGGTTTTTCCGATATCATGCGCAACGAGATGTTCGGAGCCGCTGGGCTCCGTCGAAATATGGCGAATACTGCCACGACATCCGCCAAAGCGGCCAGCATCTTCTCGACGTGATCAACGACATTCTCGACATGTCGAAGATCGAAGCCGGCCGCGTGCGGCTGCAAAAGGCCGATTTCGAAATCGACGGCGCGGTCAGCGGCGCGGTCGCCGCGATCGACGCCATCGCGAAAGAAAAGGAAATCACCGTCGTCGCCGAAGCCTTGCCGAACAAGCGCATCCACGCCGACCGCGCCGCGCTTGAGAAAATCCTGACGATCCTGTTGCGCAACGCGGTCAAGTTCACCCCAAATCAGGGCCGCGTCAGCGTGCGCACGCGCATCATCCAGGGCGCCTTGAACATCTATGTCGAGGATAATGGCATAGGCATTCCGCCTGGCCCCTTGGCGAGGCTCGGGCGGCCGTTCGAGCAATTGCAAGGCGGCCTCGACAATGGGATGAAGGGCTCGGGGCTCGGCCTCGCGATCGCGCGCTCGCTCATCGATCTCCATGGCGGCTCGATGCGCATCCGCTCCTCGGTCGGCGCCGGCACCATTGTGCTGGTTCATATTCCGGGATCGCGCGACGCGCCGAGACAAAAGCTTCTCCTTGCGGCAGGCGCGACCCGCCGCCCGCCGCCGCCCTTGAAGATGCGCGCCGCGAGCAGGGGATAAGGAAGAAGCGCCGGTTTCCTCAGCCGTCTGGCCGACCCAGCAGGCGATTGAAAATATCCCGCACTTTGGCGCGCGTTTCACGCAGCTCGCTCTCAAGCGCGTCGAGGCTCGGCAGATGCGCCGCTGCGGCGATCCGCCGCTTGACGCCCTCGCTGGCGAGGCTCGGGTCCGCGCCTTCGTCCAAGGTCAGGCGCAGGATCTGCGTCACATTGGTCAGAAGGCCCTGCGCGCGGGTCAGGACATGCGCGTCTTCCGCGTCGAGAAAGCCGAGTTCGCCGGCGGTCTCGATCACCGCGCAAGTCGAGACGCAAATGAGCGCGGGCGCGGCGCGGGCATGGCGCAGCAAGAGATATTGCGCCAGAAATTCAACATCCATGAGCCCGCCGGCCGCGAGCTTCAAATCCCAGGGGTCCGTGTCGCCCTTGACCCGCGCGACGAGGTTGCGCATTTCATAGACGTCGCGCGGCAGGCTCGCCCCGCGCGGGCGCATGAGCGCGGCGCGGATCGCGGCGGCCGCCTCGGCGCCGAGGGCGGCGTCTCCGGCTATCGACCGCGCGCGCGTCAAAGCCATATGCTCCCAGGTCTCGGCGTCCTTGGCTTGATAGTCGATAAAACCGTCAAGCTGCGTCGCGACGGGTCCTTTGCGGCCCGAGGGACGCAGCCGCATATCGACCTCATAGAGACGGCCGCGCCGCGTCGCCACGGTCAGGGCCGAGATGAGGCGCTGCGCGATCCTTGTGTAGTATTGAACGGCGTGTAGCGGCCGCGCTCCGTCCAACTCCGGCCGATCGCGGTCGAAATCATAAATCAGGATAAGGTCGAGATCGGATGTCGCGGTCATCTCCCGCGAACCGAGCTTGCCGAGGCCGAGGACGACGCAGCGCCCGCCAGGAGGGCCCCCATGCTCCACGGAAAAGCCGCGCGCGACATGGGCGAGGCAGGGCTGAACGATGCTCGCCGCGAGAGCCGAATAGGCCCGACCGGCCGCGACCGGCTCGATCGCATCCGAAGATCCGCAGGCCGATCAGGAAAATCTCCTCCTGGGCGAAATCACGCAGCGAATCGAGAAACTCCTCCGTCCCGAGACCGGCGCGCAGGAGAGGCTCGGCGCGCTCGCGGAAAGCCGCTTCATCGGCCGGCGCGTCGAGGAGTTCGGGCCGATCGTGGCGTCGAGCAGATGCGGCCGCGCGATCGCCATGCGCGCGAGGCGCGGCGCGGCGCCGAGAATATCGCCGAAGAGCTGGCGCATGCGGGCGTCGGACTTCAGCATGGAGAAAAGCTCGATCGCCGCCGGCATGCCGGCGAGCGCGGAATCGAATCCGGCGAGCGCGGTGTCGGGATCGCCGGAGCGCGAAAACGCCTGGAGCAGGCCTGGCACCAGCTCGGTGAGGACCTCCCGCGCGCGGACGGAGCGCACGGCGGGACGATGGCCGAAATGCCAGCCGCGCACGGTCTCCGCCGCCGCCGCCGGCTTCTTGAAGCCGAGGCGCGTCAAGGTTTGAAGCGTCTCGGGATCATTGCCGGCGCCGGTGAAGACCAGGCTGCCGGCCGAGGCGTCGAGCCCGGGCGCATGCTCGAAGAGAAGCGCATAATGATGCGACACCTGCTCCAGGCGGCCGGTGAGCGCCTTGCGAAAGCCCTCCTCCCGGGCGAAGCCGCAAAAGCGCGAGAAGCGGCGCAAGGCCTCGCCCGCTTCCGGCAGGCGCTGCGTTTGCTCATCCTCCCGCATCTGCAAGCGATGCTCGATCTCGCGCAGGAAAGCATAGGCCGCGCTGAGATCGGCCACGGCCTGCGGCGTCACCCAGCCGTCGCGGCCAAGCTCCTCCAGCATGTCGAGGGTGCGACGACCGCGCAGGCTCGGCCGCTTGCCGCCAAAAATCAATTGCTGGGTCTGGACAAAAAACTCGATCTCGCGAATGCCGCCGCGCCCGAGCTTGACGTCATGCCCCGCGACCTTGATTTCGGCATGGCCCCGCACCGCGTGAATCTGCCGCTTCATCGCATGAATGTCGGCGATCGCGGCATAGTCGAAATATTTGCGCCAGATGAAGGGCGCGAGAGTTGCGAGAAAGGTCGCGCCGAGCGCCTTGATCGCCGGCGATCGGGCCGCGCCTTGATGAAGGCCGCGCGCTCCCAATTCTGGCCCAGGATCTCGTAATAGGCGAAGGCGGCGGGGACGGCCACGGCGACGGCCGTGGACCCAGGGTCGGGGCGCAGCCGCAAATCCACGCGCAGCGCATAGCCGTCACTGGTCCTCTCTTGCAGCAGACGGACCAGCTTCTTGGTGATGCGCACGAACAGCGTGGCCGGGTCGATCGCCGCCCCGATCGCGGGGCATTCCGGATCGAACAGGACGACGAGATCGACGTCGCTTGAATAATTGAGCTCATGGGCTCCGAGCTTGCCGAGCCCAAGAATGGCGAGGCCGCAGCCGATTTCTGGCTCCGCCAAATCGGGAAGGCGCAAAGATCCGGCGTGATGCGCCGCGCGAAGAAGATAGCGCAACGCCGCCCCGATGAGGGCGTCGCCGGCTCGCGACAAGGCCAGGGTCGCGGCGACGACGTCAAAGGCGCCGCCGAGATCGGCGAGAGCTATGAGAAGGGCGGTCTCCTGCTTGGCTCGGCGCAAGGCGCGCATGACCGCGGCCTCGTCGCGCGCCTCATCGCAGGCTTGGTCGAGCGCAGCCAGGCACGCTTCGAGGCGCGCCTCCGGCGATTTGCGAAGGCAAAGCAAGAGGCGGACGGGATCAGCCGTCGCCAGCCGCCACAGGAAAGGCGAATGATCGGCGAGCGCGGCGAGCAGAGGCCGCACCTTGGGCTCGGCGGCGAGGCCGCGCAAATCCTCGGCGTCGGGCGTAGCGAGGAACTCCGCGAGACGGGCGCGGGCGCGCCGCGAATCGGCGAGGCGAGGCGCCGCGTGCAAACGTCGCCAGAGAGGCGCGCCGACATTAGCGCGGCTCCGCCCGGCTCCC
>CAWESJ010000169.1:0-6025 GCA_963811015.1 uncultured Alphaproteobacteria bacterium
TCTATGTCGCCAACTGGTTCTCGAACGAGGTCTGGGCGATCAACGCCGAGACGCTCGAGGTGACTGCGAAAATGCCGGTCGGGGATGGTCCCCGCGCCTTCGGAACTTTCTTGCGTGAGACCCGGTGAGCATTCGAAATTGGACTCGAAGGGAGGCCTCTCGGGGCGCGTTGGCGACGGCTTCCTTGGAGCCGCCGCGCCGCCGCGGCGATTGGAACTGATGCTCACATTCTCCAAACCAGCGGCGATCATCCGAACCGCCGCCAAGGCGCCAACTCATTGGCCGCTGCTTGATTTCCTGCGCGCGACGGCGGCGCTCCTTGTGGTGTTCGCGCATAGCCGCGTTTTCTATTTTCCCAATATTGGCGCGGCCGATCAGCCAAGTTGGCGGATGCTATTTTATTTCATTACGGGTCTTGGCGATGAGGCCGTCATCATATTTTTCGTGCTGAGCGGGTTCCTTGTTGGAGGAAGCCTCGCCGAGTCCATAAGGCAAGGCCGTTTCGACCTCATGCGCTACCTCATAGCGAGGTTCACCCGCATCTATGCCGTCTACATCCCCGCCTTGGCGATCACCGAAGCAATATTCGCGTTCGGCTGGCTCTTCCTCAACGATCCTGCGGATGGGGCGCTGTCTGGCCATCAAGCATTGGATTTCGGCGGCGTCTCCCAGGCGATTTGCTTTCTCTCCGGCCTGCAGGGCTTCAGCTGTCCCGCATGGGATCAAAATCCGCCGCTGTGGTCGCTCGGTTTCGAATGGGCGCTCTATCTCTTCGCGCCCGCGATCATCCCCCTGATCATGTGGAAGGCGTCTCGCGGATTTCGCCTGGCCGCCATTGCGCTTGTCTGCGCCATCGCGCTCACGGTCTGCCATTATCCCGGCCGAGCGGCGTTTTTGTTCGGCGTCTGGTTTCTCGGCGCCGGCGCGCACCGGGTTCTGCGCGGCGGGCTGGTTCCGCTCCAAGCGGGACTTTTGGGCTCCGGCATGATCATCGCCGGGATGGCCGCGCGGCGCCTCGGCGGCGCGGACGAACTGGCGAGCCACGCGGTCATCGCGGCGGGCGCAGCACTTGCGATCGCCTGCCGCCCGCTGGCCGCGTTTCCCCTTGCGCCGCGTTTCTTCAATTGGGCGGCGGGCTTCTCCTACACGCTCTACGCGATCCACCTGCCGCTCGTGTTTCTCGCCGTCGCGATATTTCAAAGCCTTGGCTCTCCAAGAGACAATGTTCCGGCGCCCTTCGCGGAATTTGCGGCTACAATCGCAATTTGTCTTGTGGCCGCTTTCCTGGTCTCGCTCGTGACCGAACGAAAGACCGAACAAATCCGCGCCGCCATCTTAAGATTGTGTCCGCGCCGCGCAGCCGGAGACGCCGTTCCAGGCGAAACGCCATGAAGATCGCATCCAACAGCTCGCTGCTCATGATCGGCGACTCGATTACGGACAGCGGCCGCGCGCGGCCTGTCGCCGAAGCCGTCAGCTGGGACCTCGGCGACGGCTATGTCGCCTTGATCCACGCCTTGTTGAGCGCGACATGCCCGGAGCAAAATATCCGCATCCGCAACATGGGGATCTCCGGCAACACGGTGCGCGACCTCGCCGCCCGCTGGCGATCCGACGTCCTGGACGCGAAGCCTGATTGGCTCTCGATCATGATCGGCGTCAACGATGTCTGGCGTCAGTTCACCGCCCCCGAGCGGCCTCAGGACTATGTCGCTTTTGACGAATATGCAGCCGTTCTGGAGCAATTGATCCGCATGACGCGGCCGCAGCTCCAGGGCCTCGTGCTCATGACGCCTTATTTCATCGAATCGAATCGTGCCGACCCGATACGGGTGGCGATGGACCGCTATGGGGCGGCGGTGCGCCAATTGGCCTTGCGATATGACGCCGTCTTCGTGGATTCTCAGGCGGCTTTCGATCGCGTTCTGACGGCGATCCCGCCATTGGCGCTGGCGGCCGACCGGGTTCATCCGAACCTCGCCGGGCACATGATTCTGGCGCGGGCGTTTTTGAAGGGGGTGGACTACGCCTGGTAGAAACCGGGCGGGGAGCGGTTTGATATCCGCGCCAATTTGCCTCCGCCGCCGCGCCATGCGGCTTCAGTCGGTCTTGAGCGAAATTTTCTTGCGCACGTAATGCGCCGCGCCGAGGTTCAAGACGCCGAGCGCGGCGAGGAGAACAGGCTCGGACAGACCGACGCCCTTGCTCTGCAGGACAGCGACGAGAAGCACCCCCGCGACGATGAAGGCGGCGTTGAGTATATTGACGCCGCCGACGATGCGGGCGCGCATATGCTTGGCCGCGTCGGCCTGGATCGCGGAGAAGAGGGGCACGACGAAAAGCCCGCCGGCGGCGGCGAGGCCGGAGACGTCGCAGGCGATGCGGAGGCCGGTCGCCGAGCTCAGAAAAGTGCTGTGCCGATCTCGGCCATCGCCGTCGGCGAGGCGCCAGGTCGCCAGAGCCGAGATCGAGCAGGAAAAGCCCGCCATGCCAAGCGCGGCGAGAGGGACCGGACGCAACAGGATGCGGCCGCTCGCGACAAGGGCGGCGGCGAGCGAGCCGATCCCGATGCCGAGCGCGAAAAAGGCGCTGACCGCCGTCTCGACGCCGATGCCGCCGCCGGTCTTGTTGCGGATGACGACGGGGACAGCGAAAGCGTCACCGCCCCGGCCATCCAGAACCAGGAGACCGACAGGCTGCGGCTCCAGGAGCTCGGGTCCCGCTTGACTTCGCGCAGAAGGCCCGGTCGAGGCAAGAACATTGGCGATTGACCCGAAGGTCCGGCGCGGCGCGGCCGGTCAGCCGGGATGAAAAGGCTCGAAGCCCAGCAGGCGAGGGCGATCAGCCATCAGCTGCGCCATGGCGCCTTCGGGCGCGCGCCCGGTCGCCGAGAGGCCGCCGGCGATCAGAGCCGAGGAAAATGGCGACGAATGTCGCGGCTTCGACCAGCGCATTGCCGGCGACAAGTTCGTCGACATTCGAGAAGATCGGGCAGGATGCCATATTTGAGCGGGCCGAACAAGCGCATTGACGACGCCAAGGCCGAACAGAGCCGCATAAGAGCAGCGGCGCGGAGGCGAGCCACAGCCCGATGGCGGCGATGGACTGAACCAGGATCTCGGCGCCTTTCAGCCGCCGCGCCAGCCGCGCCTTGTCCGATGGAATCCGCCATCTCGCCGCCAAGGCCTGAAAGCAGCAGGGACGGCAGCATGAAGACGCCGATGGCGAGCGTGATCATCGCGCCCGCCTCATTCTCGCCGAGCCGGAACAGGATCAGCATGGCGAGCATGTTGCGCACGAAATTATCGTTGAAGGCGGAAAAGAACTGGCACCAGAACAATGGCGCGAAGCGCCGGCTGCGCATCAGGACGGCGAGCGTCGCCGGGCGCTGCGGCGCGGCGCGACCGGCGTCAGCAGGCGCCGTCACCGCGCCGGCTCGGCGTGGCCGACGATGCGGATGATGGTCTTTGAAAGCGGCGCGGATCTTACGCTCGAGCGCATCGACCTGATCATGCACCTCGTCGACGCTGAGCGCCGGGATCGACGCGGCAATGATAATTGACGACGAGGCCGGCGGGCGTGCGCCCGCACCCGCACGTCGTGGACGTCGAGGAGGGCGCCTTGTTCGTGCGCCTTCCGGGCGAGCGCGGCTTCGATTGCGGCATGCGCGACGGCCGAGTCCGCGTCGGAGCCCTGCAGCTGGCGCGGCTCCAGCGGCTCGATATGGCTCTCGACCTCGACGTCGGAGCCGAACTCGCGTCCGAATCTCGCTTCGAGCCCCGAGGCGATCTCATGCGCATTGCCAAGCGTCATGCGGCCGTCCACCTCGACATCGAAACTGATCGCCGTGCGGCCGTCGAGTTCTTGCACGGTCACGTGATGGACTTGCACATGGCGTTTCGCGGCGATCAAGGACATGCGCTCCAGGATGGTTTCGTTGTCGAGGGCGATCGGATGCGTCGCGATGGTGACGAGCGACCTCCGGATGCGCGCGCTTTGACCTCCGCCACGACATTCGACCTTGATGGCGGCGGCCTTTTCGAGCGGCAGCGTCCGCGCAACCGTGATTCGAGACGTCGCCGATCACTTCCGCGCCGGCGGGGCGCAGCCGCAGCCGTCGTGACGTCGATCACGCCAGGCACGGCGCGCACGATTGCGGCGACCTCCTCGACGAGGCCTTTCGGCGCCGCGTCGGTAAGCGTGTCGACCGTGCGCCGGCCGATCCGATAGCCCGCGATCGGCACGAAACCGGCCACCCCCAAGGCCGCCAGCGCGTCGCCTTGCGGATAGCCGAAATGGGCCGCGGCGAGACCCGCAAAGCGCCAAAGCGGAGCTGACGATATCGCTTGAGAAATGCAGGGCGTCGGCGGCGAGCGCTTCGCTTCTCGTCGCCGCGGCGATCCTGTTGAGCGAACGCCAGCGCACGAGATCGATGACGATCGAGACGATCAAGACCCCGAAGGCGAGGCCATTGGCCTCGATTTCAACGTCGTCGCTCATGAGCCGTCGGATGGCCTCGACCAGGATATAGACCGCAAGCCCGAACAGAAAGCCGGTCTCGACCAGCGCCGCCAAGGCCTCGACCTTGCCATGGCCGTAATGGTGATCGGCGTCGGCTGGCTTATTGGCGATTCTTATCGCGAAATAGGTGAGGATGGTCGCCGCGACGTCGGCGAGATTATGGCCAGCTTCCGAGAGAATCGCCAGCGAGCCCGAGGCGAGGCCGGCGACGAGCTTGCCGAGCGTGAGAACGAAGCTCGCCGCGATCGAGGCCAGCGCCGCCCTTTCCTTGAGCTGATTGGCTTCGCTCATCGCTTTTTCCCGCCGTTTCGCCGGAGGCGTCCGCTCATATGGCCGGCGCCTGACCGCAGAGGATGTAGCAGAGCCGCGCAATGGGCGCCAAGGCCGGGTAGTGGGCCAGTTTGAATAAGGCGACCCGGCGCGGTCAAATTGCAGATGAGACTCGCCGTATAAATGAAGGTGTGACTATTCTCTCCCATCATTTTAAGGGGAAGGTCATGCGGGTTCGAAAAGAGAGGCAGCTAAATCCTGTATCCGATGAAGTGTTGGCTCTCACAGCGGTTGTAAGACCAATTTTGGCCGGTGTACTATATGGTTTGAAAGCCGACGTAGCCAAGGAAGTCAAAGGATACGAGAATGTAAAACTTAAGTTATTGCCTCGTCTACAGCGCCCAGGCGATGGAGATATAGGCATATGTTTTGAATATGCTGTACATGAGGCAATGAATAACAAAGACCAGCGCGTGCTAGAACGTATTAATGATGCAATAAAAATATGTAAGATAAAAACTAACGAACCAAAATCTATTTTGTTTGGTTTGGAAAAAACAGGCGCAATACAATTGATAGACACGGCAGGTGGAATATTAACCGACGATTATCGTGTTTTAGCTGGCCATAAGCAAGGCGGCCAGCCTCCAAAACTTAGGCGTAGATTGAATCTGTTGGCTGCTGCGTTTCGTCGCCCTGCGACGAGGGCTGCCTTGCCGTGGTCAATTCAAGGGCTTTGGAAGGCAGATCTATTTGTCGGGTCGCTTGATAGCCAACAATGGGTTGGAACCTCAGTAAAGATTAACCCTGCTCAGCTTGAGGGCGCTCCTGGTCTAAGAATAGGGATCGTACCAACCAGAGCCGGGCGAAGTGATAAGGTGTACTCAGATGAAGGGAGACACTTGGTAATATGCCCACTTCATCACGATCAAGATTTTATGCAGATTTTTTACGAGGGATGGCGAATAGTGCAGGCATTTCTAGCCGCAGACGCGCAAATTCCAAAAGAATCTTTCCTCCCGCGTCCAGTTGATCGCGAAGTTTGTAAGATACTCGCTGAGAGGCGGGAGTATCCGGTCGTAGATGTAATGGAAGCTCTTGTTGTTTTTGGACAACCAGAGTTGTTAGAAACCGTTGATAAACAAGTCGGGTTGCAGTCTATTCAAGGTGAGTCGGAAACATCAACGGTGATAGCACCAATTTCAAGAGAAACTTAAATAGTAGTTTCCCATGC
>CAWESJ010000170.1:0-11724 GCA_963811015.1 uncultured Alphaproteobacteria bacterium
GACGTATCGCAGGCCCCGAGCCCCGAGGCTCAGGCTTTGCGCGCGCAGAGCGCGAAGCGCGTCTCCGCGCAAAGGCGCAAAGCTTCATGAAGCCTGGCGTTCGCCAGCTCGGCGCGCAGGATCGGACGACAATCGAGCGGGGCGACGCTCGCGAACCCGGCGGCGCGCAGCATGGCGGTCAGGCGCGTCGCGGTGAGTCCGTCGCGGAAATAGACTCGCGAGAGGAGCGAGTTGAAGATCTCCCGATCCGCCGCGTTGTTCGCCGCCTTGGCGAATTTCCGCAGCCTGGCGGATAAGGCCATTGCGAGATTTTGAAGGAAGGTTCGATTGACACAGTCGCCGTCGACGATCAGGAGCCGTCCGCCCGGCCGCAGCACGCGCAGCCATTCCCGGAAGGCGGCCTCGGGATCGATCAGCGTCCATACCAGATGGCGGGTGACAAGCGCGTCGAACCGCGCGTCAGGCTCGAGAAGACGCTCTGCGTCCGCGAGATAGATGCGCGCCGCCGCGCCATGTTTCTTGCGGGCCTCCGCGACCATAGGCTCGGCGAAGTCTATCCCGGTGACCCGGTGGCCGAGGCCAAGGAGCGCGCGGGTGATCTCGCCGGTCCCGCAAGCGAGATCGAGCACATCGAACGGCTCTGCGCCGAGGCCTTGGCGCAGAAAGTCCCGCCACGCGCGCATCTCCCGCTGCGAGCGGATGCCATGGCCGACGCCGCAATCAAACGTCGCGGCGCGGCCCGACCAATAGGATCTGATCTCTTCCTTGAGCGAAAAGTTGTCGCCGTCGGCGAATGGCCGCATGGCTCAACCCCCGAAAAAACCCCAGCGCGAAGCAGCGCTTGTCCGGCGAACCAGGTAGCCTGCGCCGGGCGCGCGATCAAGCCAGGGTTGAAGGCGCGGACAGGGGCGGGCGCGCCTTCGAGCCGAAAGACCGGCGCAAAAAATCCCTTGCCGGCGCGGCTTGCCTATCATCTATCTTATAGCCTATCGAGGCCCTCGCCGCGGCGTGAGGTCGGGACATTCCGGCCTGCGGCTGAATGGAATGCGGATCGACGCGCCGCGCCTGGGAGGATGACATGAAACGCCCGCCTTTGAGCCTCGCATTCGCGCTCGCCGCAAGCCTGCCAGCCCTCGCCGAGGACGTGCCTTTCGCAGCGCCGCCGCCGCAAAGCCTCGCGCAGTCGAGCGCCGCCTCGGGGCGCCTCGGCGACATCATGGGGAAAATTCAGCTGCGGCACATCAAGCTGGGGTCCGCCATCAAGTCCAAGAATTGGGACCTTTTGGATTATGAGCTCGGACAGATCAGGGACAGTTTCGAAAACGCGGTGATCCTCTATCAAAACATTCCCGTTGAGCTGATCGCGTCCGCCACCAAGCCGCTCAACGCGCTGCAGGACGCAGCGAAGGCGAAGGACGCCGCGAAATCGGCGCGAAGCTTCACCGAGCTCACCGCCGCCTGCAACGCCTGCCACAAGGCGGCGCAAGTCGGGTTCATTGTCATTCAGACGCCGACTTCTTCCCCCTTCAGCGATCAGAAATTCTAGCCGCTGCGCATCGGCGACGGGGCTCGGCCGCAAGACGGCGCAGCTTGGCGGACGATGAGTAGCCAAGGGCGCGCGGACTTGCTAGAGCATGCCGGGATTGAGCTCGCGGCCAAGGCCGCCGCGAGGGCTCTTGAACCAGCAAACCCATTTCCGAGCAATCGACATGCGCAAAGGCGCCGTCTCGCGGCACACCAAGGAGACGCAGATCGACGTCAACGTCGATCTAGACGGCGTCGGCCTGGCGAAGATCTCGACCGGGATCGGCTTTTTCGATCATATGCTGGAGCAGCTCGCGCGCCATTCGCTGATCGACATCGACATCCGCGCAAAGGGCGATCTCCATATTGATCAGCATCATACGGTCGAGGATACGGGGATCGCGCTCGGCCAGGCGATCCGGCGCGCCTTGGGCGACATGGCGGGAATCGCCCGTTTCGCCGACGTGCTCATCCCCATGGACGAGACCTTGACCCGCGTGGCGATCGACATATCCGGCCGGCCTTTCCTCGTCTTCAGAACGCAATTCGCCAGGGCCAAGATCGGCGATTTCGACACGGAGCTCGTTCGCGAATTTTTCCAGGCCTTCACCATGCACGCCGGGATGAATGTCCACGTCGAGACCTTATATGGTGAGAATTCGCATCATATTTCGGAGTCCTCGTTCAAGGGCCTCGCCCGCGCCCTGCGCGCGGCTGTCGCGCTCGATCCGCGCCAAGGCGGCGCAATTCCTTCGACGAAAGGGTCGCTCGCGGGCTAGAGCATGTTCCGAAAAAGTTGGCCGACTTTTTCGACATTAAGACATCGGATATATCCGATGTCTCATGAGAACATGTTCCAACTTATTGATCTGGAGCGAGTTCTTATCGATTGGATGAGTCCATCCAATCGCAACGCGCTCTAGCGCGTCAGGCGCGGAGCCGGCGATTCGCGAGAATCGCGTAAGAGCGTTTCGCTTTGGGTTTTCGTCTCGCCGCCGCGTTCAACACGGATGCCGTGGCGCTAAAATGGAGCCGTCATGAGCATTTATTCGGTCCATTTGCAAAGCGAAGGCGAAGCAAATATCGCCGAGGCTGCGTTCATTCGCGAAGGCTTCGTCTGGCGCGCATTTTTGTCCGGGCCATTTTGGCTGCTGCAGCGCCGGCTTTGGCTCGCCGCCGCGCTTTGGTTCGCCGTGGATTTCGCCGTCGCGGCGCTGCCTGGCATAGGGGTCTTGTCCGTCGCCGCGGCCTTGATGATCGTCGTGCTGCTCCAGATGGCTTTGGGATGCGAGGCGAATCGGCTTGTCGAGCGCAAGCTCGCCGGACGTGGATACCATCTCGCGGATATTATCGCCGCGCCCGCGCTCGAGCAGGCGGAAGCCGTGTTCTTTCGCCGTGTCGCGGCGGAGCTTGAGGGCGCTGTCTTGCCTCGAGAGGCGCGCGGGGTTTCGCCCGAGTCTGGAGGGCGCGGGTGAAGGTCGCGATCGTCGATTACGGCTCGGGCAATCTCCATTCCGCCCACAAGGCCTTCGAGCGCGCCGCGCGCGAGGCCGGCCTGTCTCATGAGATCGAGGTCACCCGCGATCCTGACGTCGTGGCGCGCGCCGATCATATCGTGCTGCCTGGCGTCGGCGCCTTCGCCGACTGCCGCCGCGGCCTCGACGCCGCGCCCGGAATGATCGCCGCCATGACCTTGGCCGTCCGCGAGAAGGCGCGGCCGTTTCTGGGCATTTGCGTGGGCATGCAATTGATGGCGACGCGGGGGCTCGAGCATCAGATCACCTCGGGCCTCGGCTGGATCGAAGGCGACGTCGAAGCGATCGCGGCCGGCCCAGGGCTGCGCATTCCCCATATGGGATGGAATACGCTCGAGCCGCGCCGCCCGCATCCGCTGCTCGCTGATATTCCGACCGGCGCCGAAGGGTCTGCACGCCTATTTCGTCCATTCCTATGCGTTTCGGCCGGCGCACGAAGACTGCGTCATCGCGGCGACCGACTATGGCGGTCCGGTGGCCGCGCTCATCGGGCGGGACAATTTCGTCGGGGCGCAATTCCATCCCGAAAAGAGTCAGGCCCTTGGCTTGGCGCTGATCGCCAATTTCCTCAGGTGGCGGCCATGATCCTTTTCCCCGCCATCGACCTCAAGGACGGCCGCTGCGTGCGCCTCGAGCAAGGCGACATGGCGAAGGCCACCGTCTTCAACGAAGATCCAGCCGCCCAGGCCCTGGCCTTTGAGGCGCAGGGCTTTGAATATCTTCATATCGTCGATCTCGACGGCGCCTTCGCCGGCAGGCCGATGAACGCCGCGCGCCGTCGAGGCGATCCTTGCGCAAGCGAAAATCCCGGCGCAGCTCGGCGGCGGCATTCGCGATCTCGCAACGATCGAGGCCTGGCTCGAAAAAGGCGTGTCCCGCGTCATTATCGGAACGGCGGCGGTCCGCGATCCGGAGCTTGTCCGCCGCGCCGCGAAGCTCTATCCGGGCTGCGTCGCGGTCGGGAATCGACGCCAGGGACGGGCTTGTCGCGGTCGAGGGCTGGGCGAGCGTTTCGACTCTCGCGCGGCCGATCTCGGCAAGCGTTTCGAGGATGCGGGCGTCGCCGCGATCATCTATACAGACATCGCCCGCGACGGCCTGTTGCGCGGCTTGAACATCGAGGCGACCTTGGCGCTCGCCGATGCGCTCGCCATTCCAGTTATAGCTTCCGGCGGCCTCGCCTCGCTCCAGGATGTTGAGCGCCTTCTGCGGCCGGATTGCGCCAGGCTCGAAGGCGCCGTCGCCGGCCGGGCGCTTTACGACGGGCGCCTCGATCCGGCGCGGGCGCTGGAATTGATCCGGCTCGCGAAGGCGCCGGCATGAAGGTTGATGAAGTCATCAAGAGCGCGGTATCGCGCGCTGGGGTCATTCGTGTTCAGAATGCGCTCAACCCGCTCCTCTGGGTTTTAGCGATTTCGGCGCCCATGTGCTGGACCGCCGCTTACATGTTCCGTGACGACCTTGTTTTGAAGTATGGCTTTTCGGCTTTGGGCGCCTTGCCGATAGTTGGAGCGGTCATTGCCTATTTTCTTTACTTTTGCTTGGATCGGGACAGACTCCAATCAGAAGAGTTTGTTCTGAAGCAGCGAGAGCTTTCAATTATTGAACGGAAAGGCCTGCCGCCAATAGCTCTCGACATGAACGAGACTGAAGACAGTCCGATGATCGAGGCTGAGCCACAGGAGATAGCTTCAAAAGGAGAAATACAGTGAGAGCCCACCTTCTGATTTTCGATGGCTCACAGATAACCCGCAAACATATCGTCGAAAAAATCGATAATATGTCGGCTATCGAAAACTGGTGTGCATTTTTCGACAATGCGATCTGCCTTGCTTCCGATGCGGACGCACGGTCTCTTTCACGTTCGCTTCGCGCCGAATTTCCCGAGCTGAGATTTATCATTACGGAAGTGAGTCCTCAAAAAAAAGGCGGGTGGTTGCCACAGTCGATATGGGCCTTTTTGAACCACCCTGAAACGGTCGACGCCGCCAATGCTTAAATGCCGCGTCATTCCCTGCCTCGACGTCAAGGACGGCCGCGTCGTCAAGGGGGTCAATTTCGTCGATCTGCGCGATGCCGGCGATCCGGTCCAATGCGCGATCGCCTATGATTCCGCCGGCGCCGACGAGCTCTGCTTCCTCGACATCACGGCGAGCCATGAAAACCGCGGGATCATTCTCGACGTCGTGCAGCGCACGGCGGAGGCCTGCTTCATGCCGCTCACCGTCGGCGGCGGCGTGCGCGCGCTTGAAGACATCCGCAAGCTTCTCCTCGCCGGCGCGGACAAGGTCTCGATCATGACCGCGGCTGTGGCCAATCGCGCCTTCGTGCGTGAGGCGGCGGAAAAATTCGGCAGCCAATGCGTCGTCGTCGCCATAGACGCCAAGGCGACCGGCCCCGGCAAATGGGAGATCTTCACCCATGGCGGGCGTCAGGCCACCGGCCTCGACGTCGTGGCCTATGCGCGCGAAGTCGCCGCGCTTGGCGCCGGCGAGATCCTTTTGACCTCGATGGACCGCGACGGGGCCAAAAGCGGTTTCGATCTCGCCCTCACCCGCGCCGTCACGGAGGCCGTCGGCGTTCCCGTCGTCGCCTCCGGCGGCGTCGGCACGCTCGACCATCTCGTCGAGGGCGTCCGCGACGGCGGCGCGACCGCCGTGCTCGCCGCTTCGATCTTTCACTTCGGCGAATTCACCATTGGCGAGGCCAAGCGCTATATGGCGAGCCGGGGCCTGCCGATGCGCCTCGACCAGAGCCCGGAGGCGTCGCGCGGGGGCATCCGCCGGCAGGAACCGGCCAATGACCGCCTTCACCCTGGACGATCTCGCCGCTATCATAAAGGCGCGGGCGGGCTCGGACGCCGGGTCGTCCTACACCAAGTCCTTGCTTGACGGCGGCCCGGCGCGCGCGGCCAAGAAATTGGGCGAGGAGGCGGTGGAGCTCGTCATCGCCGCGCTCGAAAAGGACCGTAAGGCGATCGCAAGCGAAAGCGCTGATCTTCTCTATCATCTGCTCGTCGTGCTGCATCAAAGCGGCGTGGCCTTGGCCGATGTTCTCGCCGAGCTCGAGCGGCGAACCGCGCAATCGGGCCATGAAGAAAAAGCCGCGCGGCGCGAAAATTCGCCTTGACCGACCGCGCGCGCCGGCCAAGACAGATGGACAAATGCAAGCGAGCCGGTCTTGAGTGCGAGCCGGTCTTGAGTGAAGGAGCATGCATGGACGAGCGGGCGCCCCTGCCGCCGCGACGCTGTCTCCCTATCATCGCTTCACCCGAAGCGAATGGGCGGCCTTGCGCGCCGATGCGCCGCTTACATTGACGCTCGACGACCTCTTGCGGCTCAGATCGCTCAACGATCCGATCTCGCTCGATGAAGTCATCGCGATCTATCTGCCCTTGTCGCGCCTGCTCTCGCTTTATGTCGCCGCGACCCAGGGGCTCTACAAAGCGACCCAGCGCTTCCTCGGCGATGACGACGGCAAGACGCCCTATATCATCGGGGTCGCGGGCTCGGTTTCGGTCGGCAAGTCGACTCTGTCGCGGGTCATGCAGGCGCTGCTGTCGCGCTGGCCGAACACGCCTAAGGTCGAACTCGTCACGACCGACGGCTTTTTGCGTCCGAACGCCGTGCTCGAAAGCGAAGGCCTGATGCAGAAGAAAGGCTTTCCCGAGAGCTACGACGGGCCGGCTCTGCTGCGCTTTCTTTCCGACGTGAAGGCCGGCGAGCGCGTGGTTCGCGCCCCGGTCTATTCGCATGTGACCTATGACGTGGTTCCGGGCGAAGACATTGTCGTTGACCGGCCCGATATTCTTATTGTCGAGGGCTTGAACGTGCTCATGCCCAATCGCCCGGCGAAGGACGGCCGGGCTATTCCTTTCGTCTCCGATTTCTTCGATTTCTCGGTCTATCTCCACGCCGAGGAGAGCGATCTCGAAAGATGGTTCGTCGATCGTTTCATGCGGCTGCGCCAGACGTCGTTTCGTGATCCGGCGTCCTATTTCAAGAAATACGCGGAGCTCGACGATTCCGCGGCGGAAGCCGTCGCGCGAGATATCTGGACGCGGATCAATTTGCGCAATCTGCGCGAGAATGTTCTGCCGACCCGCGCCCGCGCCAATCTCGTCCTGACCAAAGGCGCGAGCCACCACATCGAGGAAGTCGAGCTGCGGAAGTTGTAGGGGGTGGCGTGGCGCGCTTTTGAAACGAAGCGGACCTTCGCAAACGATTGATTTCGCGGAGCGGATTCGCATAACAAGGCAATATGGAATGGAAGCCGGAAGGCTGGAACTGCTCAACGCGTGTCCGATGCTCTGGGCATTGATCCAAACGGGATTAAGTCGGGATTAGGCGCGGCTCCGGTCATCCATACGCTCTCGTAATTCTGTAGGAGTTCACTTAACTTCGGGTCACTCACTGCTTTTGTGGCCACCCACTTCCTTAGCGCTTCCGGGGACGGGAGGCCGCCCTTGCCACTTTCATTTGCTAACTTAGAAAGTACATTCTTCGCATCAACATTTGGAAGACTTCTTATAACCACACCTGCAATTTGCTGCTCTAATATGTCGCAATAAAAATCAATCCATCCATGCTGAGCCTGCAATATATCATCTGGCGTAACCCCGATTTCATGTAGCCGTGCGATTATCTGATCGCGCACTCTGAATCTCTCAGACACAGACATGCCAACAAATACTTGTCCTGAGAACGCCAGTTCATTCAGGCTCCCTTCGGCAAGCGCCGTCGACAGCCTTTGTAATTGGTCTATGGTGACTTCGGCTTGCCGGATTACCTCCCTCGCTTTCGTCTCAACGCCACCACTGGGCGAGAATTTAAAGGTTTCGAATCGATCTGGATTTCCGAACAAAGCGCAGAATACAGCGAGACCCGCCGCAAGCGTCGCCGCCCTTAAAGCCTTATTTGCGAACAACACTGAGTAAATGACAATCACGAAAAAAATCACCGCCAGCCCGTTAAACAGCAAGCTCAATACATGCGATGAATCCATGTTGCTCACGCGGATAGTCTCGAAATCGTCGCTGCACTAACATTGTAGCTGCGCCCGATCGAACGCAAGGTTTCTCCGTCCTTGTCGCGGCGCTTGATCGCCTTGCGCCGCTGGTGCGGCGTGAGTTTCGGCTTGCGCCCGAATTTCACCCCCTTGGCCTTCGCGTCGGCGCGACCGCGCTCGGTGCGCTCCTTGATGCGTCGGCGTTCGAGCTTCGCGGCGACGCCAAGCATGGCGAGCACCAGCTCCGCAAAGTCGGAAGTCGTATCGACGACCGGCTCGGCCAGCGAACGCAAGCCAGCGCCCGCCTTTTGCAGGTCGCGGGCGATCGCGAGCAAATCCGTGGTGTCGCAGGACCGACGATCAACGGCGGCGATATACACCACGTCGCCATGACCGTCGGTGGAGACGCGCGCGTAACCGTAATTCATTCGTCGGCGTCGAGCGCGGCAATTTCGGCGAGAACGACAGCGAGAAGCGGCGCTAAATCTTTCTGCAGGGTCGTCCAGACGGCTTGTTCAGCGACGTTATCATAGCGATGCCGGTACTGGTTCCCCGCGTCCCGCATGGCGCGCCACGGCAATTCAGGATGGCGAGCGCGGAGATCGTCGGGCAGCCGCTTGCTGGCTTCGGAAATGATCTCGAGCGCGCGCGTCACGGCAAAAAAGTGGAGCCGCGACGCAGCGAAGGCCTCATAAGTGAGGCCTTCGCTAAACTCGCGCGCCAAAAGGATGCAATCGCGAATGTCGAACAGAGCAAAGCGGTCGGTTTCAGAAAGCATAAACCGCGTCGCGCTCGGCGCTTGGCCGGACATGAGGTTTCTGCGCCTCGCGGTTGGAAACGTCCACGGGCAAGGGGAACAGGTCTTCGATGTAATTGACGATGCCGACATACTGCCACACGCCAAGATGCGCGTCGGGCGCGATCTCGACCATGATGTCGATGTCGCTGTCGGGGCGGTTCTCGCCGCGCGCGCGCGAACCGAACAGGGCGGCATGCGCGACGCCACGCGCCCGCAAGTCAGCCTGACACGCCTTCAGTTTCTCTATGATCTCGTCCCGATTCATAGGGCAATTATAGCGCGAGAGGGTTTAAAAATCACGGCTTACTTATGCACGTCATTTCTGCACAAGAAAAGCGGTTTTAGGTAGTGTCCTAATTTGACTTTTCCCCCTCGGAGGCCCCGAAGGGGAGCTTTGCCTTTCTTATTCCGTCGTCGCCTCGACCAAATCCTCCATAGACCAAAGACGGCTATCGACGCCCGCCGCCATGGCGGGAGTGATGCGAAGCGTCTTATGGACGCGAACGAAATTGTAATGCGCGAAGTGAAGCGCAACGGCCGCCTGCAAGTTCTCGATCTTCTTCGAAAACGCATTCGTGAGGCGGGTGAAGCGGCGCATCGACATACGCATGGTCAGGTTCTGGCGCTCAATCAGGCTTGTCGAGATATGCGCGCGATCAGGACCGCCGACAATAGTGTGACGCTCAACCTTGGTCACATTCGGCGGGCTATAACGGCCCGCGCCGGCAGGCTCAGCATCGTAAAATTTTACAGCCTGCCCGTAATCGACCTCGCAGCCGAAAGCCTCTTCCACGGCATCCACATAGGCCGCAAGCGCATCGGTCGAAAGCTGGACACGATTTGAAAGGCGCTCAGCCAAATCGTTCATGAACGCCTTGGCAGTCGGAAGGTCGCGCTTGCCGATCAGGAATGAGGGGACAATCTTCGTATCCGCGTCCATGGCAACGAAGGTCCATTGATCGCCGACGCGCGACTTGTCGTCGTCCTTCGTCACCTGCTTTTGCTTCTTGGCGACATAGGCCCAGATTTCATCGCATTGCAGGCGCTGGCACGATAGGTCGTGCATTTGCTCGTCCAAGAGCTTCGCAGAGCCTTCGCCGACCTCGACCAAGAGCCGCATGACGGTATCGCGATGCGTTCCGGTCATGCGCTCGATTGAGCGAATAGAATTTCCCTCGACCAAGGCGGAAACGATTTGAGTGCGACGGGCGAGAGGGAGGCGGTTCATTTCGACATTCCTACTTCACAAGCGGCGTTGTATGCACTATGATTGACATGCTGCCTATTGTCAATACGGGTGCATACAAATGGACTTTAAAAAGGCGACCGATGAACTTTTTTCCCAAATCGATCACGACGATTTAGCAAAAGCCCTGGGCGTCTCGGTAGCGACGATACGTCAAGCGCGCTTGGGGGAGTTGGCGAAAGCGCACAGATCGCCTCCTAGAGGATGGGAACAAGCGGTCCTGAAGTTAGCCGAAAAGCAACTCGCTCAATATCAAACGCTTATCCGGAATCTTGAAAACAAGCATTAATTACAGGTAGTTAATCGAACGCTTGATATATCGGGGATAAACCAACCAATGGTTCAATTGGCCATACCTTGTTGAAAAATAAGGATGTACCACTAGGCCAGTGAGCACACTAGGCAGCCTTTTCGATTGGTTCCTGATATAAGGGGGATAAAAGGAAGCGCATATGGCTATCTCTGATCCGCAAAGGCTATTAGATCGGTTGCTAAAGGAGCCATATGAAAAAGAATGGCTAGAGTTTAAGCACAATAATTGCGACCCTATGATAATAGGAAAATGCGTTTCAGCGGCTGCA
Organism: uncultured Alphaproteobacteria bacterium; assembly: GCA_963811015.1. Classification (GTDB taxonomy): domain Bacteria; phylum Pseudomonadota; class Alphaproteobacteria; order Rhizobiales; family Beijerinckiaceae; genus Methylocapsa. Next base: position 10,693 of record CAWESJ010000170.1, read on the forward strand.
AATGCCGCGATGTTAGCAGGAAGAGACCGCGCATTTATGGTATTTGGGATAGAAAATAAGACGAAAAAGAAACTTGGGACCAATGTTAGATTGGCAGAAATGACAAAGGGAGGAGGAGAAAATTTCCAAAATTGGCTAACTAGAATGTTAGATCCGAAATTGATGATTGAATTTGTCGATTTTGAATATAACGGGAAGAATTTTTCTATTATATCTATAGAGCCAACTTATGATAGGCCAGTAAAATTTGAAGGGTCTGAATATATTCGTATAGGTGAAAATGTAACTAATCTTAAGTCTCACCCAGAGTATGAGCGATCATTATGGCTAGCTACTGGAAAACGAAAATTTGATAGCGCGATAGCATTAACGCATCAAAACGCCGTCGGCGTCTTGAAACTGCTTAATGCAGAGACGTACTATAATCTATCTGAAGAAGAACGCCCGTCAAATGATGGTGAGATCCTCCGAAAGCTGGTTTTGAATGGATGCCTCCGCGAGGATATGGAGGGCGGATATGACATAACCAACCTAGGCGCGGTCCTTTTTGCAAACAATGTTCGTGATTTTCCGTCAATACGCAGCAAAACTGTAAGAGTTATAAGTTATAAGGGTAAGGATAAGCGCGAATCCACTGGGGATGAGACAGAAGGAAGAAAGGGATATGCAGTTGGTTTCTCTGGTCTAATTCAATATATAGTAAAAGCGCTACCAAAGGACGAGCGTTATGTAAAAGGCGTGCGGCAAATAATCCCTAGATATTCAGAAACAGCTATACGTGAAATTGTAGCAAATGCTCTAATCCATCAGGATTTTACTTTGGACGGCGGCGGCCCAGTTATAGAAATATACTCAGACAGAATAGAAATTACAAACCCTGGTAACGCACTGATAGAGGCTGATCGTATTATTGATGAAAGACGATCTCGGAATGAAAATCTCGCATCTACAATGCGCCTGCTTGGACTATGTGAAGAGCGCGGTGGCGGAATAGACAAAGCAATTTTAGAGATTGAGGAAATGGGGCTTCCT
>CAWESJ010000171.1:0-5748 GCA_963811015.1 uncultured Alphaproteobacteria bacterium
TATTAACGAGGCTTGCGGTAAGGTATGAGCCTGCCCGAAGGTTACATGCGGTGGATCCAGCCGCCGCAGCCCAGTTCACGCCGAAGGTATCCCGGAGTCGCCACCAGTAGCGAACCCTCGTAACAAACCGCGTTGCCATTGGCTGCGGTGGCGACCGTCGCATAGGTAATGGTGGACCCGTAGGGAGTTTGCAGATTCGCATAAGCAGCCATTGGGCGAGATGACAAAGCACGCAGGCGACGGCAATATTCACTGGTCTCTCGTCGCCGTGATCGCCGTTGAGATGAAAGCGCTCCCGCCAGTTCTCGGCTTCGAGGCCGCAAAACTGGCAGGAGTTGGAACTGCCGCTATCCAAAGACTCGTGCGTCTCGGAGCCGAGGCCATAACTCGACGCATGAGTTGAAAGGATAAGCGGCAGAAGAGGCATGACCCACCGCTTACTGGAAGGTCACCGCCGCCGCGGTGCTGGTGATCGTCGCCGCGCCGCCGGAGGTCGTCTGCGCAGCCTTGTTGATCCAGGCGCCGCCGGCGACGAAAAGGCCGGTCAGCACGAGGCCCGCCGCGCCCGCCGCGACATTTCCGCTTTCGCGGTTCTCGGGCTGACGCGATTTCCAGAGATACCAGACGCCGGCGATGAAGCAGATCAACGCGGCGGCGTACATGGCGGTGCTGCCAGCGAAGCCCGACGCCGTCGAAAACTCGGTCGCCATGCTTTGCACCTGGCCGCCGATCGTGTTGCCGGCCGCCTGCGCGAAAGCCTGACCCCCGACAAGCGCCGAACCGACCGCCCCGCCCAAGAGCGCCGGAAGGCGCGCTTTCACGACGAAGGGACGTTTCGTGAAGCCGAAAGTCCGCGCGATCGTTTGAACGCCGCCGATTGCGACATTCATCGCCACGACAAAAAGAGCCTCGATGCCCCTCTTCGCGGATTTGAAAACGTTGAACGTAGAGTGGAAATGTTTCTTCACGTGTTGCTCCTAACGAATGCGAGGGACACCCCTCGCGAAGGAGCTTCGCCACGCCCTGCGCGAATGAAAAACGCCGTCAAGGAAAAAATGAAGACGCCAAAACGCCTAGCGAAAGAGCGAAAGCTGAAACGGCATATGCTCTATCCGCTCCGCGAACCGCCGCGCCTCCCGCCAGTCATTCGCATTGCGGCCCTGCTTTCTCGCGGCGTAACTCCACGCCATGGAATCGGCCGAGTGCAGCCACTCGCGAATCAGGCCGGAACTGAAGGCCGCGACCTTGACGCCGAATCCGTGAAGCCGGAGATCCGGCCGGGCGCCTTTTATCGCGCGCAGAACCGCCTCGATCGCCGCAGGATCTCCGTTGCGCTTGCAGACCGAACCGACGCCGACCCACATGCCGGCCGTCAGCCGATCGCCATATTGCCTGATATGATCGACATATTCTTCGGGGCGATAACCCTGAAGAACCGGCATGACGTAAACGTCCTCGACCAGCGGCAGGAGAGCGTCGTAACGCTCGATCGTCAGCCTTTGATGATCGGCGACGGTCAACCCGGTCAAGCGCAACATCGACGGCTCGCACATATAGTCTTGCCCGACCGCCGCGAGCAGGCGGCCGCAGACCTTCCAGCGATTGATCTGCGCCGCATATTCTTCGACGCCATGGGGATAGCCTCGATGCGTCAGAATCGTGCTGAATGCGCCCGAATCCATAATCCAGTCGCCGCCCGCGAAGGCGCTCCTGCGCGAGCGAAGGCGGTTGACCGAGATACAGGCCGCGTCAAAACAGCGCGCGTCGGAGACTTGATGAAGGCCGACGAAAAAGCGCACTCATCACGCCTGGAACATGGTGACGAGCCATTGCGTGATCGTGGCGATATTGATCAACATCACCCCGAACACGAATTGAACGCCGCAACTCGTTGCGGACCGGTTGCTCCGGCCGTTGACGACCGAGCGCCAGGCGAGGAACGCGAAAAAGCATGCCATAGCGCCGAAGCTCTGAAAAAAGCCGAGAAAAAGCTGCACGACATTGACCACCGTCTCTCCAGGTCCCGCGCCGAGGACGCCGCCGATCGTCGGCGGCGTATAGCTTGTCAGGGCCGTGACCGAGACTTGTCAGATTCGTCCCGGCGGTCGCGTTGGCCATGGTCAAAGTCCGGTCGAAGGTCGAGAAGACGCCGGAGAGAACCAAGGAGACGAAGGGGATCCACGGCTTGCCTCGAAACGGGTTGTCCGGATGCGACTGCATCCAGAACCCCCAGCCCGCGAACAGAAAGCACACCAGCGCCGCCGCATAGCAGAATGTCGGCAGTAGGATCGCGATCGCATTGCCGATCTGCCCGGCGAAATTTACCAGCCCTTGCATGGCCGTGCCCCTTATTGAATGGCGCCCTGTTCAGTCTGAATGACCCAGGCGGTTCCACGCTGAGCAATGCTTTTGACCCGCCCATAACCCGGCACGCTTTGGCCGACCGCGACCTGCAATTGCGCCCCTTCATCTCCGCTGCGGTCGATCTCGGCGAGCATGGCGAGACCCGGAGACGCCGCCTGGACGCGATAGCGGCGGGGCGCTTCGGTCGGAGCGGCTGGAGCCTCCGCGATCGTCGCGCCCTTCGGCGAGCCAGTTCCCGGTTTCGGAGCGGGGGCCGAAGGGCTCGCGGGGAGGGTAAGCGCCGCGGGCGTGGGTTCCGCGGCTGCCGCCGGCTGCGCCTTCGCGCTGTCGAGCGCGCGACGGGCTTCGGTCAGCGACAACCGACGCCTGAAATCCGCCAGTTCGCCGTCCACCGCGCCCGTCAGTTTTTGCTGGTCGCTTCGCAGCGCGGCGATCTCCGCCTTCGCGTCCCGCAGCATCGTCCCGAGCTCCGTGACCATCGCGAGAACCTCGGTCTCTTGCGCCGGCGTGATATGGGCGGACTTGGCCGCTTCGCTGCTCGCGGGCGCTTCTATCGGCGCCGCCTGGCCTGGGACAGGCGCCAGCTTGGCGAGATCGCTCGGGCGCACCGACGTCACCCGGACTTCGGCGGCCGCATCGCCGCTCTTCTTGCCCTGCAGAGGCGTCCTCGGCGCTCTCAGCTCGACGCGATCGGTCCGGGCTACCGGCGCGCGGGCCTCGACGCTTTCGCCCGATTTTCGCGGCTCAGCTTCTATTTTTCCGGCTTCCGCCCCTCCAAGCATGGGGCCGGGGCCCGGCTTTCCGGCAACAGGATTCGCGGCCTCTGTTTTTGCGCCGCTCGGCGCGCTTGGCGCGTCCGCCCCAACCTCCGCGGCCATCGGAGCCGGGACAGGCCCCACCGCGCCGAGCGGGCTTTGTCCGGCCTCAGTCTTTGCCGAACCTCCCGCGGATGCTCCTGCCCCATCCTTGAAGGACAGGACTTCGGTCAGAAGACGATCCTTGTTGATGACGACCGGCGCCTCGCGGACCGGATCGGCGGCGGGCGCGCGAGGCGGAACGGCCGCGATTTTTGCGGACGGCGCAATCAGCGCGTCAACCGGCGGCGCGCCGACCTCGGCAACGCGCACCGGCTTTGGCGTGGCCTTGGGGATTACGAAAGAGCCGATCACAAACGCCACGATGCCGACCGACGCCAGCCCGCCGCCGATCAATGCCGGCGGGCGCCACCCCATGCGCGCGGCCGGCGCGACGACCTGCTGTTCGCCCTCTTCGCCGGAAGAGGGCAGATCTCTCCAGGCAGGCCAATCGGGGCCGCAGCGCTTGCGCCCGCGACCTCCGGCGCCTCAGCGCTTGGAGGCAGGATGGGCTCTTCACGATCGGCAGACGCCTCGGCGGGTTTGGCGGCAAGAATTTTCGAGCCCAACAAAATCCCGCGACCGCGCGCAAAACCTTCGGCGAAGCGTTTGTGGAAGCTCGTGGACGAGGATTGCGAGGCTTCCTCGGAGCGCACATCCTCTTCGTCTCGGGTCGCCGTAAACGAAGCTGGCGGCGCTTCCCCCGGCAAAGCGATCGGCGCGGGGTTCGCCTCGTTTGAGGCCGCCTCGCTCGAGACATCCCCGTTCGGCGCGCCGACAAGCCGCACGACTTTCTCGTCTTCGCCGTCAAACCCTCCGACGTCCTTCTCGTCCAAATACCCGATATGCTTGTTCATGATGCGCTCCTCTGGTCGCTATGCGCGAGGATCGCCTCAAGACGCGCGAATCAATCGATCGAATTTGAATTCAACTCGAAACCTCCCGAACGTCGAGCCAAAGGCCGTGTGGGCAATTGCGCAGTCTCGCGGGTTGGTCGAACCACGATCAGATCCAAGCTCCTCATCGATTTCATCAACGCCTCCGCGCCCACTAATGTCCCCTCCCTCTCGTCCCGATCCGCGCAAAAGTGTGTTCAGGCGCCGATGAGTTTCAGGACCGCGCCCTATTTGTAGACAGCGGAGGTCGCTCCTACGTTGGCCGACAGGACCACATTCGATAGGAACATGACGCCGACGCTGACATTCGCCGCGAGGTTGACGGTCGGCCCCTTCGGGGTTTCCTGTTGCAGCGTCTGGCCAATCTGCTGGCCCGCCGCGCCCGCGGCTACGCCCAGCTGTTGCTTGAAGTTCAACTGCCCATATTGAGTGACCGACCCGCCAAACGGCGAGACCTGCGTGGTCGAACCCGACAAAGCGATCGCCTGCCCCAGGCCCGACACGAAGGCCGCCGCCGCCGGCAAGGCGAAGCGCTCGAGATAATGCTCGTCGACGCTCGAGGCGACCGCCGTCTCCATCGTGTCCGGCGCCACGACGAGGCCCCGGACATCGAGCGACTGACCCCGATGCTCGATTGTCGAAACCCGAACGATCAGCCGATCATTGCCGTTCTTCGAAAAGCTCCCGATCATCCGATCGCCCGCCAAGGGACCGGTATCGGCCTCGAGCACGATTGGCCCCCCGGTGTCGGAGCTCACCGCCAGGACGGTATGGGCGTAAATGCCGCGACCCGCCGGCACGAGAACCGTTTCGATCCTTGCGACGGGGCTCGGCGCGCCGGCCGCGGGCGCGCGGCCCGAACCGCTGGAGTTCAGTTCGTTCCGCGTGCGCGGAACTGCGTTCGCGCTATAGTCGCCCTCCACATCGGCGGCTGGCGTGATCACAATGTCGGTCCGCGGGGGATGGCCGTCCCAGCCCCGATACAGATCGTTGAGCGCGTTCTGCATCGCCGGATCGACTTCGCCCGGAGCGGTCGCATTCACGCGCTCGATGCGCGCGCCCATGTGAGGGCGTTCTGGCGGCACGTAAGCTGGCGGCGGCGCGAGAACCGGCCCGACGCTGGCCTCATTGACCGCTTCAGGCTCGTTCCGCGCAAGGGCAAGCGGAAGAGGCGGCGGAAGCTCGCCAGGCGTAACGCCGACTTCCATGACGACGACCGGCTCCTGAAGAGGCACGCTCGCCGGCATTGGCGGGGTGTAGGACTGCCCCGTCCTCGCCGCCAGATCCGCCTTCTCCCCGCCATGACGCCGCAGCAGCGCGTCCTGCGCGGGATCCCCATGGAGGCCGCCGGGCAATGGATTGATCGGAGGCATTTTCGCCGTGATCGATTCGATCTTCGGCTGAGAATTGAGCATCCCCGCGCCGATCACGGCGGCGACCATCAGGCCGCCGACGCCGACGATCGCGACAAGCCGGCGCGGCCCACCGCGTCCCACCTGGTTGAAAATCCCGGTCCGCAGCGCGGACAAAAACGGCGCCCTTGCGAAAATATCGGACATCTCAATTCTCCGTAAGCGAGGCAGACACCGTCCGGCCATGCGCGATACGATGAATCCAGCCGGCCACAAAAAAAA
>CAWESJ010000172.1:0-5469 GCA_963811015.1 uncultured Alphaproteobacteria bacterium
ACGCGGTTTCGACCCCGGCGCCCGAGGTCATGCGCTTCGAGCAGACGCCGGAAGCAGCAGATTGTGGTCTCGTCGGGCGCCGGCTCGCGGCCGAGATCGATCCCGGCGAAATCACGCATCGTCGCAGGGTCGTAGAGCGCTTCCGCGGCGCCGGATCAGAGAGATTGAACCACTGCTGCAGGAAATAGATGCGCAGCATGCGCTCGAGACCATAGCGCGGGGCCCCGTCGCCCACCTCGGGATAGAACGGCTCAATCAGCAGGCACATGTCCGCCCACGGAACAACCCGCTCCATCTCGGAAAGAAACGCAGCCCGCCGCGTTGTTTTGCTGTAGCGATCAAACCCTTTCGCGGAAAACGTCAGTTGCTTCGGCGCGCCTGCTCATTTGCGTCACCAAACAAAGCTAGCAGCTACGCGCGGCCGCGGGAATCGCCCTTTTGCAGAGCTTCCTTATGGGGCTCAAGCTGCGCTGAAGCTTAAAACCAAATAGCCATATTGGCCGCAGCGCTTGGCGGCCCGGCAGACCGCGGATCTGACCGAATGGCTAAGGTTTTCGGCACAGACAGGACGTCATTTTCGTTACACACAACATCCGTCGCTTGCTCTTGGAACCGGGTAGGCGACGCGGTCGAATTTGGAGCATGACTAGAGCCGGATGACTTCGGATGGAATCGCCTCGTAATGCCATCTGAAGTCTGAATCCATCTCTCATCGAAGGGTTTGAGCATGATTTCATCCGAAAATCGGTTGTTGCTTTTCGGCGTCATGCTCTAGGCGATATCACCAAATTTGGCGACATCCGCAGCCTTTGGAAGAGCGGCCATGGAATTCTGACGCTCTGCAGCCGCGACACAACACGCCATTGAGGGACCGGCCAGGTGAGCGGCGCACTCAATATCCTATATTGACGAAGGCAGCCCAAAAGAATGGCCTTTCTAAATCAATATCCTCTTCCATTTCGATCTCATCGAGACCCTCGACGAACGCCTCCGGCAGGCGACGTTCGCGAAATTCGACCACGGCGCGGCTCAGCGCTTGCGCCGGCGTGAGATTGCGCTCGAGGATCAAATCATAGACGCGCGGAATGATCATCGAAGCGACGCCTCCAAGGATAGGCCAAAGAGTAGCGACGACGGCCGGAGCGCCCGCTTGAAGGAAGGCCGCCGGCAAGCCGATTTGTTCGGCGGAAAGCGCTCCTCCCGCCGAGATTGCGGTTTCGCAGGCCGCCAGAGAGACAAGTCTGCAATTTGTCAGCGCAAGATCGCCGGCGATACGCCGGAGATCCAGCACCTCTCCTTTGGCGAGCCAGAGACCGGACCTCTCAGGCTCCTCTCGGTCGAATTTTCCGTGACAAAAAAGGTGGAGGAAGCGGCAATTCGAGGCTCTCTGAAGCAGAAATGCCGACGTAGCCTGTTCTCCCACGGCGATTTCAGTTGGAAGGCTATAATTCTTAAAGAGCCTTTCCATCCGGCTCGCTTCGCCCGCGTCTTGCGCCTGCGATCCGTCGAAAGTGGCGTCATCAGGGTCATTGAAAAGCGCAAGGAGGGCGCCCTCTCGTCGCCGAGGTTCATTGGCTCTCTGAGAACAGATTTTCAAGGAATGGAAGCTGGGGACGACGCTCACTGCGTAATCGTCGATCAAATAACGATTTCCAGTTCGATCCCAGGCGCCCTGGATAGGCAATTGGGATATGCCGCCCGTGGCCAGCACGATGATGTCCGTCTTGTCGGCAGCCGCACTCGTCATTTTGTGCAGGCCTTTCAACGCGTGACTTATCAGGCTCTCCCAAAGCCAACCGAGTGTTTCGGCCACGATCGCTTCGAAGTCTCGCCACGCATGGGGCTCCTCGCGTTCTACCCGGTCCTTGAAGGCGAGATGGCCCGAGCGCCATTGTTCGAGCCGCTCGTCCACCGCCTGTCTTGTCCACTCTGGCAAAGGAACAATGTGATTGGACGTGATGGATGTTGTGCCGTGCGGCAAGACATACACGCTCCCTCCAGCCGAGGTAACCAAAGGCGCGATCAGCACCGCCCCTTCCGGGATGGCCGACAGAAGATCGTCGATGGATGAAGGCGGAGTTGGAGCGAGGTTCAGGCCCGTCTCTTCCATGATCTGCTGCAGGCTTAAGGACGTCTTGCGGATTTCGTCAGCTAATTCCGGGGAGACCGCCGGGCCTCCTCCAGGCTGGGATCGCGGCTGAATTCGTGTCGAAGCCGGCGCAGGTTGGAATAGGCGGAGAGGAGAGACGCTCGATATTCCGGAGAGAGCCCGTCGAGCGGCAGCGCGTCCGTCGCCAGCATATGGCGCAATTCGACCGCCTGCGCGCGCTCGAGCTGGATGAGGCCGAGCGCGGGATCGCCTTTTTGAATTTGGCAATAGGCTAACGACTCGCCGAGGTGTCCGCTGCTGCGGATAAGGCCGAGCATGTTTTCGCGGGTCAGGGCGTCGGCGATGATCGCTTCGCGAATATCAAGAGCTTTGGCGAATGACGCAATGGCGAGATCGATCATGCCGAAGCTCGCCCTCAACTCGCCGAGGCGGCATAGGAAATCAACGCGCTTTCCGTCATCGGCGCCTTCCGGTAGGGATTGGAGGGCCTCCTCCCAGGCGGCGAAGGCCAGTTCGAGCGCCAGCACGGATGTGTTGACCATATCCATTCTATCATTATGTTCCGCGCCCAATTTCGCGCGAACTCCGCGAGAGACTGCGAGCGCCTCAAGAGTCGCCTTGTAAATCAGAGGGCCGTCGCGGCCGCCACGAAGCGCCAAGCCGATCACCGCTTGGCCAGTGACGGCGCGGGCCTTTCCCAGTTCCGTCCCAATGGCGCCTCGGACGCAATCTCCGAAAAGCACAGCCAGATTGGCCCAAGCGTCCGCTCGCTGCCGCGGAAAAAGGTCAATCGAATAGATGGAGAGCGCATCCAGATAGGCGGTAAGCGATTTTGCCCAATCGCCTTTCTTGTGATAGGCGATGCCAAGAGTATGCTTCACGCCGGCCCAGCTTTGAGGCTCGCCTTGCGGGTCGAGTTCGGCTAAGCGCCTGCTCCAGCTCCTTGACGCCTTCCGCGAAATCCGCCCCGGGGTTCCGGGAATAGCCGCCCGAGACGCTGCGCAAGAGACCAAGGCCGAGGCTAATGCGCCGGTGTAATTCTAAGCCGCCTGGCGCGACCGGAGCAGCCAGCGCATCGCGATAGGCCGCGATTGCATGTTCGAAATTTTCCTTCCCTGGTCCCCGCAGGCGAGAGGCCAGAACCTCTCCCTGAATCGATCTTGTCCGCGCCAATCCGGCCTCGTCGCCGAGGGTGGACCAGACCGCCATCGACGCCTCCAGGCTTTCCAGCGCGAGCTCCTGGTTCTCTGCGGGATCGCCATGCACACGGCGGGCATAGGCCAGCCCCAGATTCAGCATGGCACGGGCCCAGGCCCGTCGATTGGATTTTAGCGCCTTCTCAGCCTTGATTTCCTTAAAGATCTCGATGGCTCGTTCGAGATTGTCGGCGGGACGCCCAATGATCCGATCGAGATAAATGATTCCAAGCGCTGTCTTTGCGTTGAGCCAGTGATCGAAATCTTTCTCCTTGGTGAGAACCGATAGGGCCTCGTTGACGAGGGATAGCGCCTTTTCCCGGCCTCGCCGAAGATCTCCCGACATTCGCCTCGCATAAGCGTTGGCGCATCCGATCTTGGCGCGGAGCCATTGCGACCTGTCGCTTTTTGGCTTCAGAACATCGAGCGCCCGCTCATAGGCCGCGATGGCCTGATCGTGGCGGCCGCCCTCGTCACTTTTGCTTTCCGGGAGATCACTTTCACTCTCAAGGAACAAGTCTCCGATGTCGAGTTGAACGGAGGCCCACTGTTTCGGATGAGTCTTGCGCTTGTATATGTTCGACGCTTCCTTGAACGCAGAAAGCGCAGGAGAGACGTCGACGGCCCTGTCCCGTTCGCCCTTCCAGCGGAGGGCCCGGGCGAGCTTGATCTTTGCTTCCGCCCATTCCGTCGGCTGGCGCTTTTGCGAAAGTTCGCGCAAGGCGCCTTCATAGGCCGCTATAGCTTCATTTGGACCCTCGTCGCCGGTGTTTTCCCACAAAATGACATAGGCGTCGCCAAGGCTGAGCTTTAAATCAGTGATTCCGAGGGGGTTGGCTTCGGGCGGCAACGCGCAGGCTCTTTGCCAACAGTCTATCGCGCGACGCGTATTGTCGATCACCGTCCCGCGCGTCCTGACAAGAAACCGTCCGCCAAGAAATCTGAGCGCGGTCGCCACGGCTAGCGCGTCGTCCTCTTCACGGAAAACCGTCAGTGCTTCCTCTAGAGCGGCGATGATGGACTCCGCGACATCCGCGTCCGCATCGGATTTGTCAGCCATCAGGCCGGCCGCATAAGAGAGCCTGGTCCGAGCCAGAAAGACGCGCAGCAACTGCGTTTGCTCCCGCGCTTTTGCAGGGTCCTTGTCCGGGCAGCGGATCGAGTTGAAGACGTCGTCGATCCGCCCGAAAAAAAGCTCCGGAGCGCCTTCGACAATCGGCTTCTGGATCTTGAAATCTCGTGTCGAGAAAAATTCACGGACTGCGGTTGCCACGGCGTCCCAGGATTGGGCAATCTCGTTCCACGACGTGGTCTCCGCCTTAGTCTCGAGCGGCTCCATTGGGCCTCATTCCCTCAATGTCCCTGCGGCTTGGTAGGCCAAAACTGGCCTTGCTGGCCGGGAAGGAGCTCGCCAACACCCTGCGCCCAAACGAAAGTCGGAAAGGGCGGCTATCCTTGCTTGCGTTTCAATGCCGGATGGCACTGAAAATGCCGCATACCATCCAGAACGCCCGCTGCGCCGACTTTCTTGCTGAAGAAAATTTGGGACGCGCCTTTCAAAGCGTCAAGCTCGGGCGCGTGATTCTTGACGACGACGCCCTGGCCAGTCACAGCTAACATGTCGCTGTCGTTGCCCGAGTCGCCAAATACGATCGTGCGACTGAGGGCTATGCCATATCTTTCGCAAAGATAGCGAACGGCGGCGCCTTTCGAGGCCCGTTCGGGCAGAAGATCGAGAAACCTGTCCTGGCTCAGGACAATGGTCGCCCTTCCGCCGGTCTTCTCCAGCGCCGCGACAAGATGCTCTTCGCTGAAGACATCGTCGATATAGAACGAAACCTTGTATGGTCCTTGTTTTTCAGCCTCTTGCAGGCGAAGGCCGGGCACGGCGGACTCCAGAGCGCGCAGGTTTTCGGGCTGCCAATCGACGCTGATGTGCGCTGCCCAGTCCGCATCCGGAACATCCCCTCCCGCATGAAAAATCTCCGTCCCGACGGAGGCGATGACGACGTCGGGATCAGGCAGGTGGTGGGCGGTGAAAACTTCAGCTGCCTGGCGGAGATTGCGCCCGGTCGCGACGGCGAAGAGAAAATGCGGTCGATGTTCGGTCAGAAATGCCGAAAATTCCGCCAGTCCGGGTTGTTCCTCGCTGTTTTCGAGTAT
>CAWESJ010000173.1:0-7575 GCA_963811015.1 uncultured Alphaproteobacteria bacterium
TGCCGGATGAAATCCAGGACGAGGCCTCCGCCGACGCTGCGCTTCTCGACGCCTATTCGGAACGCGTGACCAGAATTGTGGAGCGCGTCGCGCCGAGCGTCGTGCGCCTCGACATTCGCCGCGGCGACGGCAAAAGGGCGGGGTCGGGGTCCGGCGTCATCGTCTCGCCTGACGGGCTCATTCTCACCAACAGCCATGTCGTGCAGGGGGCGAGGCGCGCCGACGTGGCGACTCTCGACGGGCGCAGCCTGTCCGGCCGCGTCCTCGGCGACGATCCCGACACCGACCTGGCCCTCGTGCGCATCGATGAAGACGTCGCGCTTCCGGCCGCACGCCTCGGCGATTCCAAAAAGCTCAAGCCCGGCGAAATCGCCATAGCGATCGGCAATCCGCTGGGCTTCGACGCAAGCGTCACGGCGGGCGTCATCTCCGCGCTCGGGCGGACCTTGCGGTCGAAGACCAATCGCCTCATCGAAGACGTGATTCAAACCGACGCCGCGCTCAATCCCGGCAATTCGGGCGGCCCGCTGGTGTCGTCGAAAGGCGAGGTGATCGGCGTCAACACCGCGATCATCACCGGCGCGCAGGGCATTTGCTTCGCGGTCGCCGCCAATACAGCGAGCTTCGTGCTGGGCGAGCTTGCGGCGCATGGCCGGGTCCGCCGCGCCTATCTCGGCGTCGGGGCGGGAACGATCCTGCTGCCGCGCAGGATCGCGCGAAGGCTCGGCCTCGCTCAGACGACGGGCGCGGTCGTGAGCATGGTCGAAAGCGGGAGTCCGGCGGATCACGCGGGCCTTCTCACCGGCGATATTTTGCTCGCCGTCGACGATGTTCCGGTCGCTGGCGCGGATGATCTCCTGCGGCTTCTCGACGCGGAGAAGATCGACCGCACGATTCCACTCGACGTTCTGCGCCGCTCCGACCGCCGGAGATTCTGGGCCGCCCTGCACGAAAGAAAATAGCGCTACTCCGCGATCGGCGCGCTCATCTGCGCCGCGTCGCGCGACGCGCCGTCGCATGACGCGCCGTCGCATGACTTTGACGACTCTTTCACGCCGGCCTGTCGACGCGCTCCGCGACACAGGCCCAGGGATCGGTTGCGAGGCGCAGGGGCGCAAACGGCAGATGCGCGGTCCCCCGCAAGCCGCTCTAAAATCCAACAAAAGAGGCCAATACTGAGATTGGACCCGAAACACGCGGGCTTCCAAGTTTAGATTAGATCTAATCTGGTTTGCTCTACCTTGATCGCGCCGATTTCGTGCTGTATCCTGTTGGGCTATATCGAAATCCGTCACAAGCTCAAAAGCGGCGGGCGATCCCGGCTCTTGCCGGCGGGACGCTCCATCCGCGCATCGCGCCGCCAATTATGAAAGGGCGCAGCCGCTCTTCGGAACGTCTGGCGCAAAGGAGTCTGTAGAAGTGATCGGCGCTCTTATCATCGTCCTGCGCGAGGTCGTCGAAGCCGGCCTGATCCTCGGCATTGTCCTTGCGGTCACGCAGACAATCCCAAGCCGCATGCCTTATATTGTCGGCGGCGTCCTCGCCGGCCTTTTCGGCGCCGTCCTTGTCGCGATTTTCGCGGCCGCGCTCTCCAACGCCTTCGAAGGCGTCGGACAGGAATTGTTCAACGCCTCCATCCTCGGCGTCGCAGTGATCATGCTCACCTGGCACAATGTCTGGATGGCGCGCCACGGCCGCCAGTTGAGCGAAGACTTGCGCCGCGTCGGCGGCCAAGCCAGCAGCGGCGCCTGCTCGCTGATCGCGCTCGCGGTCGTCATCGGCGTCGCCATCCTGCGCGAAGGCTCGGAGGTCGTGCTGTTCCTCTATGGCGTCGTTCTTTCGAGCGGCGACGCCGGGTTCGGCGTGTTTTTAGGCGGGCTTATCGGGCTTTTGCTCGGGGCCGGCGTCTGCCTGCTCACATATAGAGGCCTCGTCGCCATTCCAACGCGGCGTCTATTCCAGGCGACCAGCATTCTGATCGGCTTCATGGCGGCGGGCATGGCGGCGCAGAGCGTCGCCTTTCTCGAGCAGGCGGATCTTGCGACGGCGCTCGGACGCATCATGTGGAACAGTTCTTCGATCTTGCCCGACACCGGCGTGATCGGCCGCGTCCTGCATGCTCTGATCGGCTATACCGACAAGCCGACCGCTCTGCAGCTCGTCGCCTATGTCGGCACGCTTGGCGGCATGTTCGGCCTTATGAAGCTTTTGTCGCGGCCGGCGAAACAAACCCGGCGGCTCACGACAAATTGAGCCGGGCGGGCCTCTCAAATCATCTCCCCTCATGCGGGGAGGCGGCGGTTTTGCGCGCTTCAATTCGATCGATTTAGCGCCCCCTATCATTGCGCAGCTTGTAATTTCATTGATTTAAAGCGATATTTGCGGCAGAGAACGCACAAGCATATCGCTTGGGACGCCGCGCCGCGCGTGGCGCGCTGTTTCGAACCGCCTCCTATCAGGCGATGCATGGTTCTTGCTTCGGCAGCTGCCTTACAGAAATCTCGACAGATTTCCGCGCCCGGAGGCCCCGGCTCGCCAGCAGGCGCGCGATGATATAGACCTCGTCAGCTCCAGCCTAAACGCCCGTTTCAGGATCAGAATGACTTTCAACGAACTCGGTCTCAGCGCCAAGGTTCTCCAAGCCGTGGAGGCTTCAGGATATACGGTCCCGACGCCGATCCAGGCCCAGGCGATTCCCCACGCGCTCGCCGGGCGCGACGTCCTTGGCATAGCGCAGACCGGCACCGGCAAGACCGCCGCCTTCACGCTTCCCATGTTGTCGCGGCTCGAGCAAGGACGGGCGAGGGCGCGCATGCCCCGCACCCTTATCCTGGAGCCGACCCGCGAGCTCGCCGCGCAAGTCGAGGAAAGCTTCGCCCGCTATGGCGTCAACCACAAGCTCAACGTCGCGCTCCTGATCGGCGGCGTGTCGTTCGGCGACCAGGAAACCAAGATCATGCGCGGGGCCGACGTCCTGATCGCGACGCCTGGGCGCCTCCTCGATTTCTCGGAACGCGGCAAGCTTCTTCTCACCGCGATCGAAATCCTCGTGATCGACGAGGCGGACCGCATGCTCGACATGGGCTTCATCCCGGATATCGAGCGGATCTGCAAGCTTGTGCCCTTCACCCGGCAGACCTTGTTTTTCTCCGCCACCATGCCGCCGGAAATCACCCGGCTGACCGAGACATTCCTGCATAATCCCGTGCGCATAGAGGTCGCCCGCGCCGCCTCGACGGCGACGACCATCACGCAAGGCCTCGTCGCCTCGGCGACAGGCCCGGCCAAGCGCGAGACCCTGCGGCGGCTGATCCGCGCCGCCGCCGATTTCAAGAACGCGATCATTTTCTGCAATCGCAAGCGCGACGTCGCGGTTCTGCACAAATCTCTGCAAAAGCACGGCTTCAACGCCGGCGCGCTGCATGGCGACATGGACCAGCGGGCGCGCATGACGTCGCTCGACGCGTTCAAGACCGGCGACGTGGACCTCCTCGTCTGCTCGGACGTCGCCGCCCGCGGCCTCGACATTCCGGACGTGAGCCATGTGTTCAATTTCGACATGCCGACTCACGCCGAGGATTATGTCCACCGGATCGGCCGGACCGGGCGCGCCGGCAAGAGCGGCATCGCGATCTCGATCATCACCCGCGCCGATCAAAAGCATGTCGCCGAAATCGAGCGGCTGATCGCCCGGAAGATCGACTGGCTTGGCGAGGAAACGCTCGCCAATCTGGCGGACGAGGACGAGACGGATCATGCGCCGGCGAGCCGCGAGCGCGGCCGCAGGCCTGCGCGCAGAACGCCCGAAGCGGCCCCCGCCGCCGGCCGCATATCTCAGGAAAAATCCGCCAAGCCAACCCGCTCGCGGCGGCGGAGCGAGGATCAACCCGTCGCCGAGCCGATCTTGGACGCGGAGCCTGCCCCACCCCCCGCGCCTCGCCGCCAACCGCGACGCCGCCAGGACGAGGATGACGCGCCAGTCGTCGGCATGGGCGACCATGTTCCCATGTTTCTTCTGCGCCCGGTCAAGGTGAAGACCGCGAAAGCGGTCGAGGAATAGGCCGCGTCATCGGCGCGGGCGCCGCATCGGCTCGGGGCGTCCCCGAAATTGCTCGCATGATCCTTCGCGTCCAGCGGGCTCCAGCCCATGCGCGATGCGCGACCCGCCCTATCGCGCCGCGCTGGAGCATGTTCCGAAAAAGTTGCCCGACTTTTTCGACATTAAGACATCGGATATATCCGATGGCCCATGAGGACATGCTCCAACTTAATCGATCTTGAGCGAGGTCTTATCGATTGGATAAGGCCGTCCAATCGGAACGCGCGCTAGGATCGAAGCCGTCCTGTTTCGGCTATCCGTCGCCCGCGTCTGAAAACAAGAGCGGCGCGCCTAAACTTCCATCCGTCGCAGCGGAGCAACTTGCCGCAATGAACTTTTCCATTTCTAAAGATGAACTAGTCTAATCGTCTCGAGGCTTTTTAAGTATATTCTGCTCGCATAGGCGAAGTATTTCCAAAGTGTTTCCTAAATGACACTTGTGACGCGAACATCCTGAATTCTAAGCTCAAGCACGATGTCACTGTGCATGGAAATCGCTGGATCATCAGGATGACGACAATGCTGCAAAAATCTCCTATCGCGGGCGTTCCAGCCTTCAGGCCTTGCCGATCGGCGCCCTGGGCGCCGCCGTTTTTCTCGCATGAAGGGAGCCGCCTCCTGCTCGGCGCCCGCGCGCCTCTAGGCGCATTTCCGCGGATTGGGAGGCTCGCATGAAAAGCCGCATGACCCGCCGGCTTGCCGCGGCCGCCCTCGCAAGCGCCGCCTTCGTCCCAACGGCGCAAGCCCAGGACGCCGGGGCCGCGATCGCCCTGCCCGAGATCGACGTCATATCGCCGACGCCCGTCCCCGGCGCAAGCAGCATCGACAAGGACAAGGTTCCGGCTTTCGTCTCGACCGTGACCTCCGAGGAATTCGAGGAGAAGAAGTCGCCCGCAGTCGCGGACGCCATAACGGCCCATGTTCCCGCGGCGATCGCGATCAGCGTTGATGGGACCGATCTTTCTCCCGACATATACTACAGGGGATTCGACACCTCGCGCATATCGGGAACGGCGCAGGGCCTTGCGGTCTATCAAAATGGCGTGCGCATTAACGAAGCCTTCGGCGACAGCACGAATCTCGACCTCATTTCGCCCATCGCCATCAATCGCGTGGATGTCTACACAAACAACCCTATTTTCGGCTTGAACGCGCTCGGCGGCGCGTTGAACTTCACAATGAAGAACGGCTTCACCTACACCGGAGGAGAGGCCCAGATCCTCGCGGGTTCCTACGGCCGCGTATATGGAAGCTTGCAGTACGGAAAGCAGATTGACAACTACAGCGTCTATTTCGCGACCGACGCCTTGCGAGACGACGGATATCGGCAATTCGGGGCTTCAAACCTCCAACGCAGCTACTTGGACCTCGGGTACCGCACGCCGGACTCCGAACTCCACGCGATCGCCGCGTTCAGCCGCTCATTTCTCGGCGTTCAGGGGACGACGCCCCAAGTTCTCGTCGACCAGAATTACACCGCCGTTTTCACGACGCCGCAGACGACCAACAATCAGGCCGGCCTGGCGCAGATCACGGGCCGATTCGACCTGACCCCGACATGGTCGCTGGCGAGCAATTTCTATTACCGTCAATTCGACCAATATCACTATGACGGCAACGACGCCAACATCACAGATTGCGGGACGCAAGGCGGAACTCCGGGCAACGCCTGTCTGCCGGCCGGCGGAACATTCTCCGGAAGCCCAAGCGACTTCCAGTTCACGAACCATGGCCAGCCAATTCCCTATCTCGGCGACAGTTTTCCCTATGGAACGACCGCATATACGGCGACGCATACCCAGACGTTCGGAACGCAGGAGCAGCTCACGAGCCAAGAAAAAATCCTCGACCACGACAATTACTTCGTATTCGGCGGCAGCGCGGATCAAAGCTACACGCATTTCTCCTCGACGACGACCCTCGGGATGCTCAACGCCAACCTTCAAAATGTCTATACCGGCTTTGCCGGATCGGATGTCCAGCTCGAAACGCAAGGAAATGTGGGCTTCAACTCCGTCTGGGCGCATGCCGCGGCCACTTATCTAGGCGTGTTCGCGCTGGACACGTTCAACATCACGAAGGAGCTCGCGCTGACCGCCGGCGCGCGATACAATATCGCAAATATCGGCCTGTCCGACGCGAGCGGCGAGGAGCCCAGCATAAACTCGAACAGCACCTACACGCATCTCAATCCGGTCATCGGCTTCACATATACCGCCTCGCCGGCATTGACCTTCTATGGTGGATGGTCCGAGGCGAACAGGGCGCCGACCCCGCTCGAAAGCAATTGCTCAAATCCTCAACAG
Organism: uncultured Alphaproteobacteria bacterium; assembly: GCA_963811015.1. Taxonomy (GTDB): domain Bacteria; phylum Pseudomonadota; class Alphaproteobacteria; order Rhizobiales; family Beijerinckiaceae; genus Methylocapsa. The sequence goes on from CAWESJ010000173.1 coordinate 6,406, forward strand.
CCGTGCCTTCTCGAGACCAATTTGGTCTCGGACCCCCCGCTTCAGCAGGTCGTCTCGCACACATGGGAAGGCGGCATACGCGGCGCGCTGACCCTACCCGACGGATATGGCGCGCTGGTCTACAAAGCCGGCATATTTCATGTGGTCAACACAAACGACATCGTCAGCGAAGCGAGTTCGATCTCCGGCCAAGGGTACTACACAAACGTTCCCGAGACCCAACGGCAAGGCGTCGAGCTCGGCCTTCAATATAATAATGGACCGCTGAGCTTCTACGCCAACTACGCCCACGTCGACGCAACCTATCAGTTCTACGCGACTTTCTCCTCGCCAAACAATCCGTCGGCGGACGCCAATGGGAACATCTATGTCAAGCCCGGCGACGTCATCCCCGGCATTCCGAGCAATCTCGGCAAGCTCGGCCTCACCTACGCCGTGACGCCCCAGCTCAAATTGACCGCCGAAACGGTGCTCGTAGGCAGCCAATATTATGTCGGCGACGACGCCAACCAGCAGCCAAAGCTTACAAGACAATGCGTTCCTGCATGCCTTCAACCGGTACGGTACTTTGTTGGCAACTGGGAAATCGGCGATACCGCGGGTTTGGAAACCCGCGCTACGAATGAGGTTGCCAAAAGGTGAGATGCGTCCGCGCGCGGGCCGTGATTAAAATTGAATTGTCCCCGGCTCCGGTCCCCGGCAATCTTATGATTTATATGCAGCAGGTAAGTCTTGGCATGATTGGCGGCGGCACCGTGGGCAGCGGCGTGTTTCACGCCCTCCAGCTCAACGGCGGCCTCATGGCCTCGCGCATCGGCGTGAAAGTCGCCGTCCGCAAAGTAGCGGTGAAGGCGTTCAACGAATCGCGGCCGTATCCAATCCCGCGTTCGTTGATGACGACCGACTGGCAAAGCGTCATTGCCGATCCGCAGGTGGACATCGTCTCTGAACTGGTCGGCGGCACGACCATCGCCCGGACGATGGTTCTGGCCGCGCTCCGGCTCGGCAAACCGGTCGTTACGGCCAACAAGGCATTGCTGTCCGCGCACGGCGAGGAATTGTTCGCCGCGGCCAAAAAATACGGCACGAATTTGTATTACGAGGCGAGCGTTTGCGGCGGTATTCCCATCATCAAATCGCTGCGCGAAGGGTTTGTCGGCAACCGCATCA
>CAWESJ010000174.1:0-7274 GCA_963811015.1 uncultured Alphaproteobacteria bacterium
CCAGCCGCGTCGGATCTTCGTCAACGCGCTGTCGGATCTGTTCCAGTAAATCTTTGCCGGTGGAGACGATCGACCTCATGTTCGCGGTCATGGCGCTCAGCCCCCGCCATATTTTCCAGGTGCTGACGAAACGGCCGAAGACGATGCAGCCCTATATCGCCGACCCCGCAGCGCCTGGCAGGATCGAGAAGGCGATGCGCGAAATCGCGGCCGGGGCCGAGGCGCCCAGCAAGATGGAAGCCTGGCCGCTGCCGAATGTCTGGCTCGGCGTCACCGCCGAAAATCAAAAGGAGGCGGACCGCCGCATCCCGCTTTTGCTCCAGACGCCGGCCGCCGTGCGCTGGATCGCCGCCGAACCCTTGCTCGAGCCGCTCGATCTAAAGATCGGCTCATGGCTGCGGAGCGCGCCGGACGCCGCCGTCGGCGAGCCCCGCCTCGACTGGATCGTCGCCGGCGGCGAGACCGGCCCGGAGGCGCAGCCCTGCCATCCGGATTGGGCGAGATCGCTTCGCGACCAATGCGCGAAAAGCGGCGCGGCTTTCTTCTGGCGCCAATGGGGCGAGCATATTCCAGCCGTCGGCGTGGAAGCCGGCGCGGCCGACGCGCCGGCCAATATGACCTGGACGCGCCTCGGCGCGGGCCCAGCCAGCCGCCATCTCGACGGGAATTTGCATGAGGCCTTTCCGGCGTAGGCGGCGTGAGCCGATTAATCGATCAGCTTGCGCCCCCGCGCCGCGGCCTCGGCGAATGCGCGCGCCTCGCCGCTGAAGCTCGCGCCGTCGTTTTCCGTCGCATTATTGCCGATCGTGAGCCCGTCGCCGAGATAGCGGCGGCCCTCCTCCGCCACGATGAAAAAGGCGTAGCGGTGGGCCTCCAGGCGATGCCGAACCAGAATGGTTTCCTCATCCGCCTGCTCGACCGCGAAATCAGCTTCCGTATCCTCAGCTTCCGTATCCATGATGACAACCCTAATGCTGAACCCCGCCACGCCATCCCATAATCCGGCGCGGCGACTTAAATGAAACGTGCAGGTCCTTGGCGCCGGAGCCAATTCGCTTGAAAATGCCAACCCTGCGCCTTCAACGATCAGCGCCCGCGACCTCATCCTCGAGCCAGGCCTCTTGCAAGCCGAAGGCCTTGGCGTCGAAATCGCGGATGACGCGGCCGCACGCAATGGCTCCAAGGACGACCGCGCCCTCGGCCCGCAACCGGTCGCGCGCGGCGAATAATGTGGTCCCGGTGGAGACCAGATCGTCAATCAGCACGACGGCCTGCCCGCGCACCGGAAAATCGCAGGTCATCAGAGGCGCGATCGCATCTCGCCGCGCCGCGCCTGCGTCGGGCTCGAGGAGCGGCGGCGGCTCGGTCCACAAAAGCGCATCGACGAGCGACCATTTGAGCTCGATCGGCGCAAGCGCGTCGCAGACCATGACCCAGGATCGAAACTCCTTTGCGTTGATCAAGGCGTCTTCGGACGGGATCGGCACAAGAAGGGGATTGGACCATGATCCCTCCTCCGCGATCCGCTTGGCGATAAACTTGCCATAGGCGCGGCGGGCAAGGCCAATATTACTTTTCGTGACCAGGAACTCGATCGCTTTTCGTATGAATGTGGAAAGGCGCTTCGAATTGGCCGGTCCGCACGGCGAGGCAGAAGCGATAGGCGTCCAAAAAATCCGACGCCGGCGCCGCCGCGGCCTTCGCCGCGTCGGAATCATAGCCGCACATGAAGAACAGCTTCATCGCTTCGAATCCTATCGAGGATCGCTCGAGCGTTTTGGCGTCCGGCCGCAGGAAAGCGCCTATTCGCGGCTTGCGGCGAATGGAGGCTCGCGCGATCGGGTGCTAGGATGGGGGGCGCCGCGCTTGTGGAGAGGCGCGCCGATCCGGCGGCCGGCTCTCCCCGCGTGGTCTATGGTCGGTCTTGCGCCGAGCAAATATTATACCGGCCGGGGCGGCAAATCGCGAGCGCGGCTGACGCGCGGAGCATCGAACCCACTGGAAAATTTCGGCCCGCCGCCGCGCGGATTGCTAAAGCGGCCCAATAAACAGCCCAAGCAAGGATGGAATCCGACATGGAGACTGCAGAGGCTCGAAGCCTGGCCAGCGCCGATCTGATTTCCAGGCTCGCGGCGATCGTCGGCGCGGCGAATGTCCTTACCGATCCAAGCGACATGGAAGGCTTCCTGCGCGAGCCGCGCGAGCTTTTCAAAGGCGCGGCGATCTGCGTCGTGCGGCCGGCCGCGACCAAGGAGGTCGCCGCGATCCTTGAGCTTTGTTGGAGAACCGCCACCCCGGTCGTCCCTCAGGGCGGCAACACCGGCCTTGTCGGCGGCCAGGTTCCCGACGCCAGCGGCGCGGCGATCGTTCTTTGGCTCGGCCGCATGCAAAACATGCGCGAGATCGACCTCGCCTCCAACACAATGACCGTCGAGGCCGGCATGACCTTGGCCCGCGTCCAGGAGGAGGCCGACCGCGCCGGGCGGCTGTTTCCGCTTTCGCTCGCCTCGGAAGGCTCCTGCACCATCGGCGGCAATCTCGCCACCAACGCCGGCGGCACAAGCGTCATCGCCTATGGCAATGCGCGCGATCTCGTGACCGGGCTCGAGGTCGTGCTCGCCGACGGGCGCATCTTGTCGGATCTCTCCAAGCTCAAGAAGGACAATACCGGCTATGACCTCAAGCATATTTTCATGGGCTCCGAGGGCACGCTGGGGATCATCACCACCGCCGTATTGAAGCTTTACCCAAAGCCCCGCGCGATCGCCGCGGCCTTCGTCGGCCTCGCCTCGGTCAAGGACGCGCTCGCGCTGCTCGATCTCGCAAGGGACATGGCGGGCGGCGAGATCACGAGTTTCGAGCTGATCCCGCGCATCGGGCTCGATTTCGTGCTGAAGCACGGGCAAGGCGTCCGCGAAATCCTGGCCGGGCGCCATGCCTGGCATGTCCTGATCGAGCTCAGCTCACAACAGCCGGATGGGCTTGACGCCCGCCTGCTCGCGCTGCTCGCCGCCGGCGCCGAAAAAGGCATTGTCGAAGACGCGGCGGTCGCCGCTTCGCAGGCTCAGCGCGACGCCTTCTGGAAGCTGCGCGAGCTCATGCCGGAGGTCCAGCGCCTCGAGGGCGGCTCGATCAAGCATGACGTCAGCGTACCGGTGGCCGACGTCCCGAGCTTCATCGCGGAGGCCGAGCGCGCCGTGGCGGCGGCCATGCCCGGCGCCCGGCCGGTGCCGTTCGGCCATCTCGGCGACGGCAATATTCATTTCAACGTGTCGCAGCCGATCGGCGCCGACAAACCGGCCTTTCTCGCCCGCTGGGACGAGATCAACGCAATCGTTCACGCGATCGTGACGGCGCATCACGGCTCGATCTCCGCCGAACATGGAATCGGCCAATTGAAGCGCCGCCTGCTGCCAAGCGTGAAGGACAAAGTGGCCCTGGAGGTCATGCGCGCGCTGAAACATGCGCTTGACCCGAAGAATATTCTCAATCCGGGCAAGGTGCTATAAGCGCCCGCCTCGTCAACATCATGGAAGGTCTCAGCCCATGCCGCTCACCCGCGTTGCGCTTTTGAAAGGCAAGCCGCCCGAATATCGCAAGGCCATTCTGGACGGCGTATATCAGGCGATGCGCGAGGCGTTCGACGTGCCGGAAGAAGATCGCTTCATGCTGATCGACGAATATGAGCGCGATAATTTTCTCTATGGCGCAAACTATCTCGGGATAGCGCGCGACGACGATCTCGTGATCATCCAAATCATTGCGAACAACACGCGCACGCTCGAAAAGAAGAAAGCGTTTTACGCACGCATCGCGGAGTTGCTGACGAAGTCTCCCGGAATAAGGCCGGAAAACATATTCGTAAATTTGGTGGAGGTGGCGAAGGAGAACTGGTCCTTCGGCAATGGGCTCGCCCAATATGGGTAAGCGCGAGGCGCCGCTTCAACGCGCCAACCAAATTTGCTAATATGCGCCGTGGAGCACGCCAGATGGCCAAGCTTGCGAATGTCGATTTCGGGGACCATTTCGAGTCCTTCATCGAGGAGCAGATCGCTCAAGGCCGCTATGATTCGGCGTCCGAGGTTGTTCATGCCGCCTTGCGGCTTCTTGAAGAACAAGAGGCCAAGCTTGCGGCGCTGCGAAGCGCTCTCATCGAAGGCGAAGCGAGCGGGCAATCGACGCCATTCGATTTCGAGGCCTATATTGCCCGCAAGCGCGCCTCAACGCGGTGACGCGCTTTGTTCTTTCGCCGCGCGCCCAAGCCGATTTGGACGAGATTTGGGATTACACCTTCGAGCATTCGGGGCGCCGATCAGGCGGAATTTTACTTAAGGCAATTGGAGACCGCTATCAAAACCGTGGCGTCGGACCCACGGCGCGGCCAGTCATGTGATTATATACGCGCAGGCTACAGAAAGTTTTCGGTCGGATCGCATGTTCTGTTTTTCCGCTCGACCAAGTCCGGCCTTGATGTCATTCGCATCCTGCACCGACGCATGGATTTTGATCAGCATCTCTAAGGGCGGTCATTGCGCCGCGTCGCGCCTTAGGCCTGCCGGAAACGGGATCAAGGCGGCCATGCCGCGCCTTAGATCCTCGGCGATTTCGAAATCACTTTTGAGATCGGTCAGGCTTCGCGGCGAGGGAATGTCCTGGCCGCTGCCTATCATCGCCTCGGCCCAGAGTTCGAGAGCCTCAGCGGCGTTCAGCATGGCCTCGTCCAGCGTGTCGCCGGCGGAGACGCAGCCCGGCAAATCGGGAAACCAGACGCCGACGGCCTTGCCTTCCTCTTCTTCAACGATGGCGACGTAGTGGGTCATTCGGGACTCAGTCTTTCGGCCATCTCGCAGACTTGTAAATCTGGCGAACCAAGCCTTCGCTCAAATCCTTTTTAGGGTGCGGGAGGGAAATTATCACACCGGTTTGCGGATTACGAAAAATATGATGCGAGCCCTTGGTTCGGTCGAGGATCCAACCTTCCAGCTCAAGGCGCCGTTTAATGTCGCGGCTATTCTTTAGCATGTGGCACCAGTCCCGATGATTCGGTAGTGCCTTATTCATTGCATTGGCGCCCGGTCCGCAAGGCTCCACTTTACGAAATATTCACCGTTCCCGCTAAACGCGTAATCCACAAAGTCGCCCCTCGGGAACGCTCCGCCTTGTCCTACCCCGCCTGCACAAAGCTCTCCAACACCATCTTGCGGCCGGCCTTGTCGAAATCCACCGTCAGCTTGTTGCCGTCTACAACAGCCACTTCGCCATAGCCGAACTTCACATGGAACACGCGCGCGCCGATCGCAAAATGCGAGGCTGCGGCGGAGCTCGCGACAAGCTCGCCGTCGATCTGCGTGGGCCCGCGCCGCGCCTGGCTCTCCTTGAACACGCTCGCCTTATCCTGCGCTTGCCCTTGCTTGGCGTCCTGCGCCCGCCCTTGCGCGCGCCGCCAGCCGGGCGTCGTGTAGGACGAGGCGTAGCTGTCCATATTGGCGAAGCGCGATTGGGCGTAGCCGCCATAGGCCTGACCAGAGGCGGCCTCGACAACGTCAACATGATCAGCCGGCAGCTCATCGAGAAAGCGTGACGGAAGCGTCGTCTGCCAGAGCCCATGAATGCGCCGATTGGTGGCGAAATAGATTTTCGCCCTGCGCTTCGCCCGCGTGAGCCCGACATAGGCGAGGCGGCGCTCCTCCTCGAGTCCGGCGCGGCCGGATTCATCGAGCGATCGCTGATGTGGAAACAGCCCCTCCTCCCAGCCGGGCAGAAACACGGTTTCGAACTCGAGCCCTTTGGCGGCGTGTAGCGTCATGATGGAGAGGCGCGCGCCGGCGTCCTTGCCTTCGGCCTCCATCACCAGCGCAATATGTTCGAGAAAGCCGGCGAGATCGGGAACTCGTCCATCGCGCGGACGAGCTCCTTCAGGTTTTCCAGCCGGCCAGCGGCCTCAGCGGTGCGGTCCTTCCGCCACATGTCGGTATAGCCGGATTCCTCCAGAATGATTTCGGCGAGCTCGCCTTGCGGCTTTGCGTCGATCAAGGCGGACCAGCGGGCGAAATCGATCAGGAGCGCGCGCAAGGTCTGACGCTGCTTGGGCTTCAGCTCCTCGGTCTCGACCATGGCCTGCGCCGCGCGCATCAGGGGGATGCGCTCGCGCCGCGCGTGGTCATGGAGGAGCTGCAAGGTCGCGTCGCCGAGGCCGCGCTTGGGCTGGTTGAAAATGCGCTCAAAGGCGAGATCGTCGGCGGGCTGCGCGACGCAGCGCAGATAGGCGAGCGCGTCGCGGATCTCGGCGCGCTCATAGAAACGCGGGCCGCCGATCACCCGATAGGGCAGCCCCAAGGTGATGAAGCGCTCCTCGAATTCGCGCATCTGAAACGAGGCGCGCACCAGGATCGCGAATTCCTCGTAATCATGGCCGGCGCGCGCCAATTGCTCGACCTCCTCGCCGATCGCGCGGGCCTCCTCCTCGGAATCCCAGACGCCGGAGACGGTCGGCTTTTCGCCTGCCTCGCCGTCGGTGAAAAGGGTCTTGCCGAGGCGGCCCTCATTATGCGCGATGAGCGCCGCGGCCACGCTCAGAATATGGCCGGTCGAGCGGTAGTTGCGTTCGAGCCGGACGATTTTCGCGCCGGGAAAATCGCTCTCGAAGCGCAGGATGTTATCGACCTCAGCGCCGCGCCAGCCATAGATCGACTGATCGTCGTCGCCAACGCAACAGATGTTGCGCCGCTCCTGCGCAAGCAGCTTCAGCCACAAATATTGGACGCTGTTGGTGTCCTGATATTCGTCCACCAGCATGTAGCGGAACCGGTCCTGATATTGTTTCAGCACATCGGCGTTTTCGCGAAAGAGGCGCAGGCATTCGAGCAGCAGATCGCCGAAATCGGCGGCGTTCAAAATCTTCAGGCGCTCCTGATAAAGCGCGTAGAGCCGGCCGCCCTTGCCATTGGCGAAAGCCGCCGCCTCGCCGGCCGGAACATGGGCCGGATCGAGGCCGCGATTTTTCCAGGCGTCGATCTGATAGGCGAGCGCGCGGGCGGGCCAGCGCTTGTCGTCGACATTCTCGGCTTGCAGGACCTGCTTCAAGAGGCGGATCTGGTCGTCTGTATCGAGAATCGTGAAGCTGGACTTGAGGCCGACGAGCTCGGCGTGGCGACGCAAGATCTTGGTCGAGATCGCGTGAAACGTGCCAAGCCAGGGCATGCCTTCGGCGACCGGTCCGGCGAGTGCGGCGACGCGCTCCAGCAATACGTAGTCTAACGCGTAGGCGAAAACAG